>JADFPK010000189.1 GCA_022562375.1 Pseudomonadota bacterium | reverse complement strand
CGGGCGCGGTTAGGGCGGGCGCGGTTGGGGCGGGCGCGGTTGGGGCGGGCGTGGTTGGGGCGGGCACGGTTGGGGCGGGCGCGGTTGGGGCGGGCGCGGTTAGGGCGGGCGCGGTTGGGGCGGTCGTCACGGGTCGCTCCGGCTTGGGCGCGGATTGCGGCCACCACTGGAACAACACCGCCATGGCGCCGATGAGGATGGCAAGCCCCCCAAGCGCGGCATAACGCCGCTTCATCGCCGGCGCCGGACGCCCTGCCCCGGGACCCGCCGCCGGCGAAGCCGCTTCCTTGGTCTTGGGCTTGGCGGGCGGCTTGTCCTTCGCCACGGCCCGCGCCCGGCGCCGCTTGGCCGGGGCGGCGGCGGTCTTGGCCCTGGTCCCGTCCGTCGTCTTGCCCTTAGCCGCCATTCGCCATCCGTCCCCCCATCGCCTCCAATTCACCCGCCGCCGCCGGCATCGCCGCGAAACTCGTCGATCAACGCCAGCAACCCGTCGAGGTCGGGATGGGCGGCGACGCGAACCTCGTTCCAGGCGATGGCTCCCGCCTCGCGGGCGACGGCGGCGCTAAGACAAAGCGCCGTGACGCCTTCGCACGCCGAGCTCACCCCGGCCTCGAGCGCCAGAGTAACAAAGCTTTTCGCCGTCCGGGGAGAGAAAAAGAGCGCGATGTCGATGCCGCCCGCCGCGATCATACCGATGAGCTCGGCCGAGATGCGATCGGCCTCGCGCGCCCGGTAAACGACGGCGCGGCGCACCGTGAAACCGGCTTTTTCCAGCAACCCGGCAAGATCGCCGGCGACGTCGGTGCCGGCGATATGCAACAGCGCGCCGCGATTGGGATCCAGCCTTTCCGCCACCAGCCTGGCCAGCGCGTCGATGTCGCCGCCGGCGCTCGAGACCCGCCGGCACCCGGCCTCGCGCGCCCCATTCCCCGTCGCCTCGCCGACGGCGAAGACGGGAAGATCGCGCCAACCCCCGGCGCCTTCTCCGGTCTCCCGGGCGGCGAGCGCGCGGGCGCCGTTGGAGCTCGTCAGCAACACCGCCTGGACGCCGGTGAAATCCAATTGCACGTCCTTGACCGGCTCGATCGTCAACAGCGGCTCGATCACGCATTCGATGCCCCGGCCACCGAGCAGCTCGGCGAGGGGCCGGGCGTCCTCCCTCGGGCGGGTGATCAGGGCGCGCATCGCCGGCGTTGCCTTGGAGCCCTAGTCATCGAAGAAACCCGGCCCGGCGGTCTGGCGAAGTTCTTCGCCGGCGTCCTTCCCCATGGCTTCGGCCTCCGCCGCCGGGCCCCGGCGGCGGGTGTCGAACAGCGCGCTGCCGTCGGGCTTGGCGATCAGGACCTTCAACGCCAGGGTGCCGGTGCCCTCATCGGCGCCTTCGAACTCGGCCAGCGCCGCGATCGGCGTCCGGCAGGAACCGTCGAGCGCCGCCAAGGCGGCGCGCTCCGCCGTCACCCGCGTCAGGGTCGGGGCGTGGTTCAGAGGCGCGATCAGGTCACGAACCCGCGCGTCGTCGGCGCGGCATTCGATGCCGATCGCGCCCTGACCCACCGCCGGCAGCATCTCGTCGGTCTCCAGCACCGTGCCGGCGCCCTCGGCGATGCCGAGACGCTTGAGACCGGCAAGGGCGAGCAAGGTGGCGTCGGCCTCGCCGCGTTCGATCTTCTCGATCCGGGTGTGGACGTTGCCGCGCAGCGGCACGACGACGAGGTCGGGGTGCGCATTCAGAATCTGCGCCTTGCGCCGCAGCGACGCGGTGCCGACGGTTGCCCCCGGCTCGAGCCCGCCGAGGCCGCTGGCGGCGGCAGAGATGAAGACATCGCGGGGATCCTCGCGTTCGAGCAGACAAAATATCCCGAGGCCGTCGGGCAGCCAGGTCGGCACGTCCTTCATCGAATGCACGGCGATGTCCACCCGGCCGGCGATCAACGCTTCGTCGATTTCCTTGGTGAACAGGCCCTTGCCGCCGATCGCCGAAAGATCGCGGTCGATGAACCTGTCGCCCGAGGTGAGGATGGTCTCGATCTCGATCTCGAGGCCGGGGTGGAGCGCGCTAAGCTGAGCGCGCACACTCTCCGACTGGGCGAGCGCCAGCGGAGAGCGCCGGGTGCCGATGCGCAATCGGGCGCCCGAAGCGGACGGCTTAACAGCGTTCATGGGCCGTGTTTAGTCGCTGCGGGAGGGGATGGAAAGTGGTTATTCGCTGGCCGCCAACGATGGCAATCAATTTTGAGTTGACGTGTGTAGCCTAACAGGCTACACTTTCTCATGATCGTGAATATTCGGCACCGCGGGTTGAAGCGCCTTTATGAGCGCGGCGATCGAAGCAGACTTCGGCCAGACCTTGCCGATACGGTCGAGGAAATTTTAGGTTTGTTGGACGTAGCGGAGAATTCCAGGGACATGGGCTTGCCCGGCTACCGACTGCACCCGCTCAAGGGCAAACTCAAGGGCTTCTGGAGTGTGACCGTTTCGGGTAATTGGCGGATCATATTTCGCTTCAAGGATGGGAACGCCCACGATGTCGACTTTGTCGACTATCACTAGGAGATGAAACAGTGCCGATGAAGAACCCGCCGCATCCGGGCCGTTTGGTCAAGAGCGCCTGTCTCGAAACCGTCGGTCTGACCGTTACCGAGGGCGCCAAGGTTCTCGGCGTCTCGCGGCCGACGCTCTCCAGCCTGATCAACGCAAGGGCCGGCATTTCGCCGGAAATGGCGATCCGCCTGGAGAAAGCCTTCGGCAGCACCGCCGACGCATGGTTGCGGATGCAGGCCGCTTTCGATCTCGCCCAGGCACGCCAACGGGAAACAGAAATCGAGGTCGAGCGTTACGTTCCCGCATGAGCCCGGGCGACGCGGATCATTCATCACCATATCCGAACCATGATCGTCCTCGGCATAGAGACCAGCTGCGACGAGACCGCGGCGGCGGTGGTCACCGAGGCGCGCGAGATCAAGTCCAACATCGTCGCTTCCCAGCTCGCCCTGCACCGGCCTTATGGCGGCGTCGTCCCCGAGATCGCGGCGCGCAGCCATCTCGATCACACCGATCGCGTCGTCAGGGAAGCGATGGACGCGGCGGGCGTCGGCTTCGGGGAGATCGACGCGGTGGCGGTCACCGGCGGGCCGGGCCTGATCGGCGGCGTCATCGTCGGCGTCATGACCGCCAAGGCGATCGCCGCGGTCAGCGCCAAGCCGGTGATCAACGTCAACCACCTGGAGGCCCACGCGCTGACCGCGCGGCTGACCGACGACGTCGCCTTCCCCTACTTGCTCCTGCTCGTCACCGGCGGGCACTGCCAGCTCCTGATCGTCGAGGGGGTGGGGGAATATGTGCGCCTCGGCACCACCCTGGACGACGCCGTCGGCGAGGCCTTCGACAAGACCGCCAAGATGCTGGGGCTCGGCTATCCCGGCGGGCCGGCGGTCGAGGCGGCGGCGCTCACCGGCGACGGCTCTCGTTTCGACCTGCCGAGGCCGATGAAGGGACGCCAGGGCTGCGACTTCTCCTTCTCCGGCCTCAAGACGGCGGTGCGCCAACGGATCGCCCAACTTCCCGCCGGTGAATTGGCGGCGGATGACGTCGCCGATATCTCGGCCTCGTTCCAGGACGCCGTCGGCGACGTCCTCATCGACCGCGCCGCCAATGCCATCGCAACGTTTGGCGCCCGCCACCCGGACGCCGCCACGCTGGTCGTCGCCGGTGGCGTCGCCGCCAACCATTATTTGCGGCGGCGACTGGATGGGTTGGCGGGACGCGAAGGCTTCCGCCTGGTGGCGCCGCCGGTGGAGCTTTGCACCGACAACGGCGTCATGGTCGCCTGGGCCGGGATCGAGCGTCTTCGCCTCGGCCTCACCGATGCGCTCGATTTCGCGCCGCGGCCGCGCTGGCCGCTCGACGCCGATGCCCCGCCCGCCGCCGGCGCCGGGGTCAAGGCTTAAACGCGGCCCCGGCGAACGGCGGGCCCGCCCGGACACACCCTGGCTATAGGCTGCCCCCTATAGGCCCCCGGGCCGATGTCATGCTATAGGGTTGGCGCGCGGC
>JADFPK010000188.1 GCA_022562375.1 Pseudomonadota bacterium | reverse complement strand
CGGCATCGGACGCGGCCTATGACATGTTCGAGGAGGTGCGCGAACTGGCGGAAGAGGCGAAGTCGGTGGGACTGGCGGTGGTGGTCTGGTCCTATCCGCGCGGCGGCGATCTCACCCGCGCCGGCGAAACGGCGATCGACATCGTCGCCTACGCCGCCCACATGGCGGCGCTTCTCGGTGCGCACATCATCAAGGTCAAGCCGCCGAGCGATCATCTCGAGCTTGCGGCGGCGAAGAAGGTCTATGAAGATCGCCGGATTCCGATCGCCACCCTCGCCGAGCGTATCCGCCATGTGGTGCAAAGCTGTTTCAACGGCCGGCGAATGGTGGTGTTCTCGGGCGGCGAGGCCAAGGACACCGAAGGCATCCTGGCCGAGGCCCGGGCGATCCGCGACGGCGGCGGCACCGGATCGATCATCGGCCGCAACTCCTTCCAGCGGCCGCGTGACGAGGCCCTGGCGCTGCTCGGCTCGGTAATCAAGATCTACCAGGGCAAGGCGTGAGCCGAGGCCAGGACAAGGCGTCGGCCGGAGAACCGGCCGCCATGACCGAAAATTGCCGTCTTTACCTGATCACCCCGGCCGAGATCGAGCCCGATAAGTTCCGCGACCGCCTGGCCCAGGCGCTCGATGGCGGCGATGTCGCCTGCGTGCAGCTGCGCCTCAAGGGGGCCGACGACGACGTCAGGCGCGCCGCCGATATCCTGTCCCCGGTGACCGGCGAGAGGGACGTCGCCCTGATCCTCAACGACCGGCCCGACCTGGCGGCGGCAATGGGGCTGGACGGGGTCCATATCGGCCAGCAGGACGCCTCCTACGAGGAGGCGCGAAGGCAGCTTGGCGACGATAAAATCGTCGGCGTCACCTGCCATGATTCCCGTCACCTGGCCATGGTGGCGGCAGAGCAAGGGGCCGATTACGTCGCCTTCGGCGCTTTCTACCCGACCCCGACCAAGGATGCGATCGGCCACCCCGAGCCGGAGATCCTTGCCTGGTGGAGCGAGACCACCACCGTGCCCTGCGTCGCCATCGGCGGCATCACGGTGGAGAACTGCGCGCCCCTGGTGAGGGCGGGGGCCGATTTCATCGCCGTGCTTTCCTATGTCTGGACGTTCGACGCCGGCCCGGCGGCGGCGGTCAAGGCGTTCAACGACGAATTCGACAGGATCGGCCGCCCCGCCCCATTGCCAGCGGCAGGATAAATTGTTAGGTTCCGCGCGTCTGGAAGCGCACCGCCGGGGGGCGCGGCTTCCATCGATTCACCCGATCTTTCCAAGACGGTCAGGGCCATGAAGATCAACGGCAACACCATCCGTCCCGGCATGGTCATCGAGCACAAGGGCCGGCTCTGGGTCGCGGTCAAGATCCAGCACACCCAGCCCGGCAAGGGCGGCGCTTATCAGCAGGTCGAGCTGAAGGATATCCGCGACGGCACCAAGCTGCATGAACGCTTCCGCGCTTCCGAATCGGTCGAACGTGTCAGGCTCGATCAGAAGAGCCACCAGTTCCTCTTCGCCGAAGGCGACAACTACACCTTCATGGACAACGAGACCTACGAACAGATCATCATCGGCCGGGACATGATCGGCGCCGAGCGGGCCCAGTTCCTGACCGACGGCATGACGGTGACGATCGAGAGCTACGAGGGGTCGCCGATCGGCGTCGAGTTGCCCGACACCGTGGTCATGGCCGTCGTCGACGCCGAACCGGTGCTCAAGGGCCAGACCGCCGCCTCGTCCCACAAACCGGCGATACTGGAGAACGGCGCCAGGACCATGGTGCCGCCCCACATCGAGGTCGGCACCCGCGTCGTCGTCAACACCGCCGACGGCAGCTACGTCGAGCGGGCCAAGGATTAATACCAAAGCGCCCATGGCCGTCAAATCCGCCCTCGTCAACGTCATGGAAAAGGCGGCGCGCAAGGCCGCCCGCGGCCTGCTGCACGATTTCGGCGAGGTCGAGCAGCTTCAGGTGTCGACCAAGGGACCGGCGGATTTCGTAACCACCGCCGATCTCAAGGCGGAAGAGGTGCTGCTCGGCGAGCTCGGCCGGGCGCGTCCCGATTTCGGGTTCCTGGTCGAGGAAAGGGGAGAGATCCCGGGAACGGACCCGACACACCGCTGGCTGATCGATCCGCTCGACGGCACCACCAATTTCCTCCACGGCATCCCCCATTTCTGCATCTCCATCGCCCTTGAACGGATCGAGGTACGCGCCGGCAAGACCCGGCGCGAGATCACCGCCGGTCTGGTCTTCGACCCCTTGCGCAACGAATTGTTCTGGGGGGAGAAGGGCGTCGGCGCCTTCGTCAATGACCGCAGGCTCAGGGTGTCGGCCCGGCGCAAGCTCGCCGATGCGGTGATCGCCACCGGCAACCCGGTGCAGAACCGCACCCCGCATGACGTATTTCTTCTGCGGCTCGGCGCCGTCATGGCGGTGGCTTCGGGCGTGCTGCGCCAGGGCGCGGCGGCGCTCGATATGGCCTATGTGGCGGCCGGGCGCTACGACGGCTATTGGGAGAGCGGACTCAACGCCTGGGACATCGGCGCCGGTATCCTGCTGGTGCGCGAGGCCGGCGGCTACGTCACCGAGATCGACGGCGGAAACGGTATGCTGGAGAGCGGCAGTGTTCTCGCCGCCAGCGACAGTCTGCATCCGGAGATCGCCAATGTGCTGAGCGCGGCGACGGCGGGGCGTTAGAGCACTATCCGGCTGGCCGGATAGTGCGCTGGGGCCCCACCCACGCCGCCTTATCCGGCGGCCTAAACAAGTTGTTCCGGCAATCACCCTAGGCTATTCTCAGCCTTCGTCGGGTTCAAAGCTTTGAACGGCGCGCACCGCCAAAGGGAGGCGGCAGGTCCATGAAGTTTCGCGAATTCCGAACGAAGGGCCTGTTCGGATCGAACATGCCAGCCCTTCTGAGCGCTATGGCTTTGGCCATGGCCTCGCTCTCCATTGGCCTGCCGGCATGGGCGCAAGCGCCCATTATCATCGGCGGCAGTGGCGAGCCGAACGTCCGGATCAATCTTGGCGTCCTCGAAGGCGAAGCGGAGAGGCCGCAATCTCTTGCTCTTCCACCGCCCGTCCGGCGCCTCCAGGTTCCGGGCAGCCCCTACCGGCCGGGACAGATAATAGTCCTGACGCCGCCGAGAAAGATGGGCAAAGGCAGGGCGAGAACCCTTTTGCGGCCGCCCAAGGCTCGCGTCCTACGGCTGCGGCCACCGGGCCCACGCCGCGCCGTCACCCGGCTTGCCAAACCCAAACGGGCCGCCGCGCCGCCACCCTCCATCGCCAGCCCGCCACCCAAACCCGTGCTGCGGTCCAGGATCGCGCCGAAAAAGGCGCCGGCGAAGCGGCTGACGCGGAAGACGGCGCCGCCACCGCCACCGCTAAAGGCGCCGGCGCCACCGGCGATGAAAGCGCCGCCGCCGGGTAAGAAGGCCCGGCAGGGTCAGGCGGCCGCAACGAAGGCGCCGCCACCGGTCGAAAGAGCACCGCCCAAACGGTCCGCTAAGAAAAAACCGGTGCCGGCCAAGAAAATTGCGCAAAAACCGCCGGCGCCCAAGCCGCCGATGGTCAAGGCGCCGACGGTGAAACCGCCGCCGGCCAAGAAGGTGGCGAAGGCACCGCCACCGGCGCCCAAGCCGCCGATGGTCAAGGCGCCGACGCCGAAACCGCCGCCGGCCAAGAAGGTGGCGAAGGCACCGCCACCGGCGCCCAAGCCGCCGATGGTCAAGGCGCCGACGGTGAAACCGCCGCCAGCCAGGAAGGTGGCGAAGGCACCGCCACCGGCGCCCAAGCCGCCGATGGTCAAGGCGCCGACGCCGAAACCGCCGCCGGCCAAGAAGGTGGTGAAGGCGCCGCCACCGGCGCCCAAGCCGCCGATGGTCAAGGCGCCGACGGTGAAACCGCCGCCGGCCAAGAAGGTGGCGAAGGCGCCGCCACCGGCGCCCAAGCCGCCGATGGTCAAGGCGCCGACGCCGAAACCGCCGCCGGCCAGGAAGGTGGCGAAGCCGCCGCCACCGGCGCCCAAGCCGCCGATGGTCAAGGCGCCGAC
>JADFPK010000187.1 GCA_022562375.1 Pseudomonadota bacterium | reverse complement strand
GGGCCTGATGAGCTTCCTCAAGATCGGCGACCGCGCCGCCGGGGCGATCAAATCGGGCGGCACCACCCGGCGCGCCGCCAAGATGGTCAGCGTCGATATCGACCACCCGGATATCGAGGAGTTCATCAACTGGAAGGTGATCGAGGAGCAGAAGGTGGCGGCGCTGGTCGCCGGCTCGAGGCTCGCCGACAAGCGCCTCAACGCCATCATCGACGCCTGCCATTCGGGCGACGGCGAGAGCCGCTTCACGCCCGAGGACAACCCGATCCTGAAGAAGGCGATCATCGCCGCGCGCCAGGCCATGATCCCGGAGAACTTCATCCAGCGGGTCATCCGGTCCGCCTCCCTCGGCTATACCCGCATCGACTTCAAAACCTACGACACCGATTGGGATTCCGACGCCTATCGCACCGTTTCCGGGCAGAACTCCAACAACTCCGTGCGCCTGACGTCGGCCTTCATCGACAAGGTGCTGGACGACGGCGAGTGGGACCTGATACGGCGCACCGACGGCGGGGTGGAGAAGACGGTTCGCGCCCGCGATCTCTGGGAGCAGATCGGCTACGCCGCCTGGTCCTCGGCCGATCCCGGCGTGCAGTTCGACACCACCATCAACGAATGGCACACCTGCCCCGAATCGGGCCGGATCAACGCCTCCAATCCGTGCTCCGAATACATGTTCCTGGATGACACCGCCTGCAATCTGGCGTCGATCAACCTGCTCGCGTTCCTCGGCGACGACGGTCGTTTCGATACCGACGGCTTCGAGCACGCGGTCAGGCTGTGGACCATGGTGCTGGAGATTTCCGTGCTCATGGCCCAGTTCCCGTCGAAGAGGATCGCCGAGCTGTCCTACGAATTCCGCACCCTTGGCCTCGGCTACGCCAATATCGGTTCCCTGCTGATGGCCTCCAAGCTCGGCTATGACAGCGATGAGGGCCGCGCCGTCGCCGCCGCCGTGACGGCGTTGATGACCGGCACGGCCTATGCGACGTCGGCCGAGATGGCGGGCGAGCTGGGCGCTTTCCCCGGCTTCGAGAAGAACCGGAACGCCATGCTGCGGGTGATCCGCAACCACCGCCGCCCCGCCTACGGCGAATCGGAAGGCTATGAGGGGCTGTCGGTGAAGCCGGTGCCCCTCGCCGCGGCCAAATGCCCCGACCTCAACCTCGCGGTGGCGGCGGCCAGGTCGTGGGACAAGGCGCTCGAGCTCGGCCAGCAGTACGGTTACCGCAACGCCCAGGTTTCGGTGATCGCGCCGACCGGCACCATCGGCCTGGTGATGGATTGCGACACCACCGGCATCGAGCCCGATTTCGCCCTGGTCAAGTTCAAGAAGCTCGCCGGCGGCGGCTATTTCAAGATCGTCAACCGCACCGTGCCGACCGCGCTCAAGGCGCTCGGCTATTCCGACCACGAGATCGAGGACATCATCCGCTTCGCCGTCGGCCACGGCACGCTCGCCGGGGCGCCCGGCGTCAATCACCAGACATTGAAGGATAAGGGCTTCAATGTCGGCACCCTGCAGGCGCTCGAGGAGCAGCTGGCGTCGGCCTTCGACATTAAGTTCACCTTCAACAAGTGGACGCTGGGCGCCGAATTCTGCACCAAGGTCCTGGGATTCAGCGAACAGCAACTCGACGACGTCACCTTCAACATGCTGGCCGAGCTCGGCTTCGGCAAGGCCGAGGTCGAGGCCGCCAACGCCTATTGCTGCGGCGCCATGACGCTGGAAGGCGCGCCGCGCCTCAAGGAAGAGCACCAACACATCTTCGATTGCGCCAATCCGTGCGGGCGCACCGGCAAGCGCTGCCTTTCGGCCGAAAGCCACATCCGCATGGTGGCGGCGGCCCAGCCTTTCATCACCGGCGCCATCTCGAAGACCATCAACATGCCGAACTCGGCCACCGTGGAGGACTGCAAGGAGGCCTATCTCCTGTCCTGGCGGCTGGGGCTCAAGGCCAATGCGCTTTACCGCGACGGCTCGAAACTGTCCCAGCCCTTGAGCGCCGCCGGGCTCGATGACGGCGAGGCGGAAGAGGATTTCGCCGCCGAGATCGCCGATGAGCCCCAGATCGCGCGGGCCCAGATCATCGCCGAGCGCGTCGTCGACCGCATCGTCTCGCATCGCCGCAAGCTGCCGGAGCGGCGCAAGGGCTACACCCAGAAGGCCATCGTCGGCGGTCACAAGATCTACCTCAGGACCGGCGAATACGAGGACGGCACGCTGGGCGAGATCTTCATCGACATGCACAAGGAGGGCGCCGCCTTCCGCTCGCTGATGAACAACTTCGCCATCGCCATCTCCATCGGCCTGCAATACGGCGTGCCGCTGGAGGAATTCGTCGAGGCCTTCACCTTCACCCGCTTCGAGCCGTCGGGCGTGGTGGAGGGCAACGAAGCCATCAAGATGGCCACCTCTTTGCTCGACTATATGTTCCGCGAGCTGGCGGTGTCCTATCTTGGCCGTTTCGACCTCGCCCATGTCGAGCCCGGCGATCTGTCGCCCGACGCCGTCGGGCGGGGCAACGAGGAAGGCAATCTGAAACGCCACGCCGACGACGAAACGCTGGCCGCGGTCAAACGCCTGACCAGCACCGGCTACGTCCGCGGCAATAATCTTTACGTTCTGCATGGTGGCGCAGCGCTAGCGGAGGCCGAGGAACCGGCCGCCGCCGAAGCCAGCGCCGCCCACGCCCTGACCGGCACCGGCCCCGCTGAAGCCGTTGCCGTCGGCGCCGCCGTCGCGACCACGAGTGTCAACGCGAAGTTCAACCGTATCCGTGAGGCGCGGATGTTGGGCTTCGAAGGCGATGCTTGCGACGAGTGCGGCAACTTTACCCTGGTGCGCAATGGGACCTGCCTCAAATGCAATACCTGTGGCGCCACCAGTGGCTGTAGCTAGTAGCGTATCTATGGTATAGGTTCTCCCTGATAAACTTGGGGGATGCATAGCGGTGCATCCCCCATTTTTCGTCCGTCCCGCCTGCGCGGCCGACCCTGGCTCCGCCGGAGGCTTCGCCGAGGCGAGAGCCGCTTCGCCCGCCTCCCGAAGTTGTACGGAGGGCAGGGCGTGGCGAAGGCCCGGCCGCGGCGCCGAGGCGTCCTCGCCCGAGGCCGGCCTGGCCGGTGAAGCACGAAATGCGGGCTGCGGCCCACGGCTGGGTCCGCTCAGGGTCATAAGTTCCCGTCCAGGCCTTGATCAATAGTGGACCGGTTTCTGAGGAACAGCGGTCGAAAGCCCCTTGAGCTTCCGCTCTCACGGGTAGTGCAACACGCCGGTTTAGATCGGAATTTGGTGACGTATTCTCAAAGAATTGATATGCATGGACAGATACAGCTATCGTTCGCCGGGAATGTAACCCGTGAGATGAATGACGTAGCTGTGTATTCGGAGGAACCATGCGGTCTGGTTGGCGACCCGAACGGCGGAACCGGAAGATTGGAACGAAGGACGCCGGGTTCAAACAATCCAACAAGATGACGATCCCTCAATCGTGGCTTGATCGCGACGGGTCATCACGGCTGTTCTCGGAACGGATGGGACCGCATCAGACTATCGAGCATGAATTGCCTGGAGGCTCGCTAACGTTTCTTTACGAATCACCTCGTCCCGATTGTACCTATGGCTGCTCGCCCAAGGATATCGCGCATATTTTCGCCAATGTCCCCGCGCGGGACCGCGAAGGTTTAGAGATCGTCGCGTTTCGGCAGCCCACTCGAAAACAGCAGATTCTGAACCCAGTCTGGGGGCGGCTTTTCTACTATGCTGAATTCGAGGCGCACGATGGCCCCACCATTATGATCGAGGCGGTCGACTTGAGCCGCCGCGTGCGCTGGACGCGGAAATTGAGCTTGGAAGATCAACACGAACTCAAGCGGCTTCGAGACGACGGCCACAAGATTGATGAGGACCAGCGTGGATACATCATCCGTCACACGCAGAGGAGCGTGCGTCAGACCATTCTATATCGCACGCTTCTCCACGAACTGGGGCACTGGGTTCATTGGCTGACTGAAGTCGAAAGACCGCCCAACGGTGACAGGGATAGATACTTCGCG
>JADFPK010000186.1 GCA_022562375.1 Pseudomonadota bacterium | reverse complement strand
TTCCCCACGCCGAACGCGGCTTGCCGAAGGTCGAGATCTTGAACTGGGCGACGCCGGTCTGGGCCCAGATTATGGAAAGGGCGGAGCCGTCGGCGACGATGGCGTAGTCCGATTGAACGCCATGGGTCAGGAGGTGACGGGTTCCCGTTCCTTCGCCCCGGTAATCGCCCGACTGATAGGGACCGATGGGGGTGCGGGAAATCTCCCCCGCCACGGCGGCGAGGATGAGGTCCCCCTTCATGGCGACGCCGCTCATGCGGATCGCCTTGCCGGCGACCATGAAGGCGGCGAGCCCGCATTTCATGTTAGAGGCGCCGAGGCCGTACACCTTGCCGTCGCGAATCGCCCCTTTGAGCTCCTCCGCCGGCTCCAGCTCGCGGCAGAGAACACTGTCCTCATCGGTGCCGGTGAAGCTGGTGTCCATGTGGCCGTTGATCGTGAGGGAGGTTCCGCCGCCGCTTCCCTCGACGATGCCGATGGCGTTGATCCGCTCGGCAGAGATTTCCTGGCTGACGGTCTTGATGCCGTGCTCTTTGTACCAATCGAGGATGAATTCGCCGATTTCGCGTTCGTGGCCGGTCGGGCTCGGAATATCGACGAGATCCCTGGTCAGCGCCGCCAACTCGTCCCTGGCGATATGTTCGAGGATTTCCTGTCTCTGCCGGTCGGCGATCATGGATGTCCCCTGTCTACCAAAGAGAAGCCGGGTGCGGGTCCGGGCCCGGGCGCTATTTCAAGTTCTTGTCGAAGAAGGCGAGGACCTTGCGCCACGAATCCTCGCTCGCTTCCTGGCGGTAGCGATTTTCGTCGGCGAAGTTCTGGAAGCCGTGCCCGGCGCCGTCGTAGCGATGGAATTGGTGTTCGACGCCGGCATCGTTGAGCGCCGCGTCGAGGTCGTCGACGTCCGCCGGCGATGGGTTCTCATCGTCGTTGCCGAAGATGCCGATGACGGGACAGGGAATGTTCCGGGCGAGCTCGATCGGCGGCACGCCGCCGTCTCCCATGGCAACCTTGATCCTGCCGCCATAGAGGATCGCCGCGGCCTTCAGATCCGGCCTGTGGCAGGCGCCGAGCCAGGCGACGCGCCCGCCCCAGCAATGCCCGATGATGCCGACGCGCCCGGCATCCACCTTGTCCATGCCGGCGAGTACTCCGAAGGCGGCATCGAGGTCGGCGACCGCCCGGTCGTCGCGGAAACCCTGGCGCTTGACGGCGAGGTCCTCATCGGGCGGCCACCAGTGAAAGATGAAGGGGGTGACACTGGCATAGCCGGCCCTGGCCAGGCGTTCGCCGACGTCGATCTGAAACGGGTCCTTCTCCAGGCCCATATGGGCGATGGGAATGTGCTGGGCGACGACGATCCCCGGAAACGGCCCGTCGCCCTCGGGCTCGAAGACCAGCATTTCCATGGGGCTACCCTGGACCTCGGCGATTTCCTTGCTGTACGTCATCCTGACCTCGCGTTCGCGCTTGCCGGCGAGCCGATGAAGGTCTTCATCGGCTCGCCGGTATTACATACGGGGAATCTCCCCGGCCGATCAAGGGATAAGGAGGAATATTGGCCGAAGGCGGCCCGGCGGCTTATAATGCACCGGAGCGCGGGCCAAAGTGCGGGCCAAAGGGCGGGGAGGCATCGGCGATGGTGACGGAAGTTCATTTGGACGGCGGCTTTTCCTGGCCGGAGGGCCGCCGGATCGCCGTGACCCTGACCTTCGATTTTCAAGGCGGCGAGGACATAAGGCCGCTTGCCGACGGCAGGATCGACCATGAGAAATACACCCAGGCCGAGTACGGACCGAATACGGCGATCTGGAGGATCCTCAGGATCCTCGAGGAAGAGGCGGTCAAGGCGACCTTCCTGACCTGCGGCGGCATCGCCGAGCGCTACCCCGACGCCGTCAAGGCGATCGTCGCCAAGGGGCATGAGGTTGCCGGGCACGGCTATCATCACGAAGTGGCGCGGAACCTGACCCGGGAGGAAGAGAAGGAGGTCATTCGCAAGACCTCCGCCATCATCCAGGCCACGGCGGGAAGGGAACCGTTGGGATGGCGCTCGTGCACCCAGAGCCCCAATAGCCTCGAGCTGCTGATGGAGCGCGGCTATCTCTGGAACAGCAATTCCTTTTCCCATGACCTGCCTTTCCTGTGGCGGGCGGACGGGCGGGAGCTGGTCGAGCTCCCCCGCCAGCCGTTCGGCGACGGGCGGACCTACGCCAACAGGGACGCCGGCAATCCCGACGATACGCTGGCGATCTGGAAGGGCCTTTTCGACGAGCTTTACGAGGAATCGAGGCTGGAACCGGCCTATTGCCCGTTCCAGTTCCACCCCTATATCTCCGGCCGGCCGGGCCGCGCGCGGACGTTGCGGCGGATCATCCAACACATGAAGAAGGCCCGGGGGGTCTGGTTCGCCACCGGCAGCGAGGTCGCCCGCTGGTGCCTCGACGAGATTTTCAAGCCGGACCGCGCCGAAGCGGCGCCCGGCAAGGTCGCCCGCGCCTCCTGATCCACCAAGATAAGCGACATGATCGGGGTCAGGCCCTCCCCGCCGGGACCGGTTAGGGTTTTATTAGCGATCAGCGGAATAACATCCGACCGCCCTGAGACCCAGCGATGGCCGCGGTCCGCGACGGGGTTTCGCGGATTCCCCGCGGCGAGGAGGGTGGCGATGCTCGACCAGCCGATCCATATGTTCCCGGATGACCTCATCTCCTTCGGGATCGATGCCGAACGCGGTTTCCTCCCCGCCAAGGATCCCTTGCGGCGGCTGCCGCCCGAGTTCGCGCCCTGGGAAGACGTCGCCGATGACATCGGCAAGCTGATCGTCGCCGGGCGCTTGCGAAGCGCCGTCGACGGGCTGCCCCGGCTGTCGGCCTCCGCGATCGGGGACGAACGCGCGGCGCGGCGCGCCATGTTGGTGCTTTCCTATCTCGGGCACGCCTATGTCTGGGGCGCCGAGGGCGCCGCCGAGATCATTCCGGAGCCGATCGCCGTTCCCTGGTTCCAGCTCGCCCAACGGCTCGGCCGCCCGCCGGTCCTGTCTTACGCCTCCTACGCGCTCGACAATTGGCGCCGCATCGACCCCGACGGACCGATCGAGATCGAAAACCTCGCCATCGCCCAGAACTTCCTCGGCGGCGCCGACGAGGACTGGTTCATCCTCATCCATGTCGAGATCGAGGCGCGGGCGGCGCCGGCGATCCGGGCGATCCCGGCGGCGCTCGGGGCGGTGGCGCGCGACGATGCGGATGGCCTCGCGGCCGCGCTCTCGGAGATGGAAGCGAGCCTGGCGGCGATGATCGCGACGTTGCGGCGGATGCCGGAATTCTGCGATCCTTATGTGTATTTTCACCGGGTGCGGCCCTACATCCACGGCTGGAAAGACAATCCGGCGGTGCCCGATGGCGTCGTCTACGAAGGCGTCGGGGCGTACGGCGGCGTGGCACGGAAGTTCCGTGGCGAGACCGGGGCGCAAAGCGGCATCATTCCGGCCATCGACGCGGCGCTCGGCGTTGTGCATGAGCACGACAGGCTGCGGGTCTATCTGATGGAGATGCGCGACTATATGCCGCCCGGCCATCGCGCCTTCGTCGAGGCGGTCGAGGACCGCTCGGCGATTCGCCGGTTCGTCGATGACGCCGGCGCGTCCGGCCGGTCCCTCTCCTCGGCCTACGATTCCTGCCTGCGGCGGGTCGAGGAATTCCGCACCCTCCATCTCGAATACGCCGCCCGATATATCTTTCGCCAGGCCGGGGACGCGCGCGCCAACCCCAACAGCGTCGGTACCGGGGGAACGCCGTTCATGCCGTATTTGAAGAAACATCGCGACGAGACGCGCCCCGGGGGCAGTGTCCCGGTTTGAATTCCCGCCGGGCCAACGCCTCGACGCCCACTTTTTGGCGGATCGTGTCTGCTTTACGCCCAACGGCGGACATCGGCGCCGGGTCATCGGCATTTCTGCCGCCGAGCCAAAGCGGCCATTGGTGACTTTGTGCGAGACGCCGATCGAGATCGGCGCCAAGGTCGTGCGCCACGGCCGCTGTATTACGTGACAACTTGCCGAGG
>JADFPK010000185.1:2626-4065 GCA_022562375.1 Pseudomonadota bacterium | reverse complement strand
GGCGCAAGACCGGTGGCCTCGAGCGCGTCCTTGACCGCGCCGGCGCCGTCGGGCGCCCCGCGCCCAGTGTCAAGCCCGGCGCCAAGCCCGGTCCAGAAGCGCAAATTCTCCGCCACGCTAAGCAGCCCCTTGACGGCATCGAGATGGCCGAGATAGTCGAGGCGCGCGCCATGGGCCTCGGGATCGTCGTTCATCGGCGCGCCGTCCCAGGTGATCCTGCCCGCCGCCGGTTCCAAGAGGCCGGCCATCAGGCGCAACAGGCTCGATTTGCCGACGCCGTTGGGGCCGGTGAGGATAAGGACGGCGCCGCTCTCGACGGCGAAGTCGAGGCCGGCGAAAACCATGCGCTCGGAGCGCGCGCAGTCCAATCCATGACCGGCGAATGTGCTCATGACCCTACCTCATAACACAGCCGTCTCCCGGCGCACAGGAACCGGGCACGCCGGCCCGATCGTGCCCTTGGATCGGCGGCGAAAAATAAAAAAAGGGCGGCCACCGGTTGGCAACCGGTGACCGCCCTACTCCGACCATTGGGGGCCGGATTGGAGGCTAGCTGACGATCTTCTTCGCAACATCGTTGGGGGGCTGGATGCAAAGAACGTATCAGCCCTGACAGCAAAGGGCGACAATGTGTCGCCAATGGGTCGGGAAAGTGGCGGAATTGTGATTTTTTCGGCGCCGGTTAATACCAGTGAGCCGATGAAGACTTTCATCGGCTCGCTGGCAAGCGCGACCGCGCGCCCGCGGCGAAGCGAGGAAAGCCAAGCGGGCGGATGCCCGCGCCCGGCGCTTGAGGGGACAAGAGGCGAGTCCGGTTACGGGCTCGCCGGTATAGGGCTCTATTGGTGGAACTGGTTCAACGCCGAGCCGAGCCGGAACCACTCGAGCTGCGATTCGCCGAAGGAGTGATCGAGCTTCAGCGTTTCCTTGGTGCCGTCGGCGTGGGCGACGATACATTCCACCGGCTTGTCGGGCGCCATGCCGGCCAGTCCGACGAGGCTCAGGCGGTCGTCCTCGAGGATCCTGTCGTAGTCCGCCGGATCCTGGAACGTCAACCCCAGCAGACCCTGCTTCTTGAGGTTGGATTCGTGAATGCGGGCGAAGCTGCGAACGATGACCGCGACGCCGCCGAGCAGCCTCGGCGACAGGGCGGCGTGCTCGCGGCTCGAGCCCTCGCCATAGTTCTTATCGCCGATCACCACCCACTTCACGCGCTGGGCCTTGTAGTGTCTGGCGATCTTGGAGATGGCCTGGCCTTCTTCGCCGGTCAGGACGTTCTTGCCGGTGCCGGTATCGCCGGTGTAGGCGTTGGTGGCGCCCATGAACATGTTGTCGCTGAACTTGTCGAGGTGCCCGCGTAGACTCAGCCAGGGTCCGGCGGGGGAAATGTGGTCGGTCGTGGTCTTGCCCTTGGTCTTCATCAGCACCGGCATATCGAG
>JADFPK010000185.1:0-2528 GCA_022562375.1 Pseudomonadota bacterium | reverse complement strand
GGTGGCGCCCATGAACATGTTGTCGCTGAACTTGTCGAGGTGCCCGCGTAGACTCAGCCAGGGTCCGGCGGGGGAAATGTGGTCGGTCGTGGTCTTGCCCTTGGTCTTCATCAGCACCGGCATATCGAGAAAGTCGTTGCCATCCCAGGCCGGCCAAGGCTCCATCAGTTGAATCCTGGCGCTGTTGGGATCGACCTTGATCTCGATATCGCTGCCATCGTCGGGCGGCGCCAGATAAGAGGACTGGCCCTTATCGAAGCCTTTTGCCGGGACCTCCGGGGCAACTCTGGGGGCGGTGAATTGGAACGCCTCGCCATCGGCTCCGGTCAGGGAATCGGTCAAGGGGTTGAACGAGAGCTTGCCGGCGATGGCGAGGGCGGTGACGATTTCGGGGCTGGCGATGAAATTCATCGTCGTCGGCTGACCGTCGTTGCGCCTCGGGAAGTTGCGGTTGTACGACGTGACGATGGTGTTGGGCACGCCCGCCATCTTCTTGGCCCGGCGCCATTGACCGATGCATGGGCCGCAGGCATTGGCGAGGACCGTGCCGCCGATCTCTTTCAGGGATTGCATCTGCCCGTCGCGCTCGATGGTCGCGCGCACCTGTTCGGAGCCCGGCGTGACCATGAAGGGCACCGCCGAATTCAGGCCATGGGCCTTGGCCTGGTCGGCCACGTCCGCGCTCCGGCTCATGTCCTCATAGGATGAGTTGGTGCAGCTGCCGATCAGCGCCGTCGAGATGTCGTCGACGAATTCGTTGCCGGGCTCGGCGACCTCGGCGGCGAGCCGGGAAATCGGCCGCGCGCGGTCGGGAGAGTGAGGGCCGACGACGTGAGGCTCGAGGGTGGAAAGATCCAGCCTGACGACCCGGTCATAGTGTTTCTCGGGCTCGGCCTCGACCTCGTCGTCCGGGGCCAGCAAATGCGTGTGTTTCTCCGCCAGCGGAACCAGGCCGGCGCGGCCGGTGGCTTCCAGATATCTGGCCATGTGCGCGTCGTAGGGGAACATCGAGGTCGTGGCCCCCAACTCCGCCCCCATGTTGGTGATGGTGGCCTTGCCGGTGGCGCTGATGGTGCGGGCGCCGGGGCCGATATATTCGACGATGGCGTTGGTGCCGCCGGCGACGGTCAACTCGCCGGCGACGTAGAGGATGATGTCCTTGGGCGCCGTCCAGCCGCTCATCTCGCCGGTCAGATAGATCGCGATATGCTTGGGATAAAGCACTTCCCACGGCAGTCCCGCCATCACTTCCACCGCGTCGGCGCCGCCGACGCCGACCGCGCAGGCGCCGAGTCCGCCGGCATTGGGGGTGTGGGAATCGGTGCCGATCATCAGCTCGCCGGGGAAGGCGTAGTTTTCCAGCGCCACCTGATGAATGATGCCGGCGCCCGGTCCCCAGAAGCCGGCCCCGTACTTGGCCGCCGTGGCGCGAAGGAAGTCATAGACCTCGCTGTTTTCCGCCAGCGACTCCTTGAGGTCGGCGGCGCCCTCCACCCTCGCCTGGATGAGGTGGTCGCAGTGGATGGTGGTGGGGACGGCGATCCTGTCCTTCTTGGTCTGCATGAACTGCTGCATGCCGGTCTGTCCCAGCACGTCCTGCAACAGCACCCTGTCCGGGCGAAGGAACAGATAACTCTCGCCGGGTTCCAGTTCCTGATTTTCAGGGTCGTCCAAATGTCCCAGCAGGACCTTGTCCGCCAGGGTCAGGGGTCTTGCCAGCCGGCGGCGGACGACCACGAGATTGCGCTCCATGGTGTCATAGACATTCGCCGCCATCTCAGGAGTGGATTCTATCGTTGCCATTTCCCAGCCATCCCAAATCAATCTGGATTAACGATGTGAAGCGAGCCTTCGAGCACACTCGGGCCAAACGATTCCATCTGGCCGGAGTGTGCCCTAGCTACTTATGAATTGTTACTTATGAATTGAAATGCGCCGGACAATGAAAATTCACCTCCAAGCCTGTCATGCGATAGCCCCCGTGCCGCGCCTGTCCTTGGCGGGAAGTCCGGGCTGGGAGCGCGGGTTTACCCAATCGCGCCCCCTTCACCAATATGTGATGACATTGTGATTGGCGCCGCGCCGCCCTACGGGAGTAGATTGTCGTCGATGAGATCGGCATCGAAGCTCTGGACCACTCTCTGGCTTGCGGCTGTTTTGGCCGCCTTCGGCGTTGCCCAGGCGTCCCTGGCGGCGGCGCCCGCGCCGCCGTCCGACTCCCCCGTCGTGGTCGAGCTTTTTACCTCCCAGGGATGTTCGTCGTGCCCGCCGGCAGATGCGTTGCTCGGTGAACTGGCCCAGCGCGAAGGCGTGCTGGCGCTATCCTTTCACGTCGATTACTGGAATTACATCGGCTGGAAGGACCCCTTTTCGAGTCCGAGTATGACCGCCCGCCAGCGCGCCTATATGCCCGCCCTGGGCCAGCGTTACGTCTATACGCCGCAAATGGTGATCGACGGCCGGTACCAGGAGGTCGGCTCGGACGAGACGGCCATCAAGCGCATCGTCGAGCGGCTCGCGGGCAGTGG
>JADFPK010000184.1 GCA_022562375.1 Pseudomonadota bacterium | reverse complement strand
ACGCGCCCGCCACCCTCGCCACCGGCGGCGCCGGCGATGTCCTCGCCGGCCTGATCGTCGGGCTGATGGCCCAGGGCATGGCGCCCTTCGAGGCCGCCTCGGCGGCGGCGTGGATCCACGGCGAGGCCGCTTCGGCCTTCGGCCCCGGCCTCATCGCCGAGGATCTGGCCGGCCTCGTTCCCGGCGTGCTGGCGCGCCTCGAGGAGGGCGTCGGCTAGGGCTCCAGGCGGGTGACGGTTTGGTCGTCGCCGCCGCCGCTAAAGAGGGTCCGGAATCCGGTACAAATATTTGAAATTTTGACGTTATTCCAACATTTACCTTAACCGGTTCTTAACCGGTTTTCGCTTATGCTGCATGAGAGAGGAAGTGTAGGTATCGGCCGCAAAGATGTTGGAGATGTTGGCAAACGCGATCGCGATGTTTGGCCGTTGTTTCAGGCGCGGACCGAAAAGGGCGGCGATCCGGACCGGATGTGTCTATCGCCGGATTCGCGGCGGCAATACGGTGGAGACCGCGACCGTCCTCGACATCCATGACGACCCCTTCGGCATCCCCCATGTCAAATACAAGGTCACCATCGGACGGTCCGACCGGTCCTCGTACTGGGATTGCAAGCGGGTGCTGGCGCTGCAGTCCTTTGCCGAACTCTACGACGAGATCGGCCCGATCGATTTGGCCGCCGGCGATTTAGCGGTGGCGAAGACTACCTGACACCACCTGACCAGGCGTTCGGCGCTTCTCGCTGTCCTCCGGCGCTTTCCCGGCGCCGCCCCCGGATGCCGAAAATCTCCAGGAGTTCCCAACACGGGGCGCTTGACGATCGCCATTTTCGGCACCGCGCCGCCTTTGGCGCTGCCGAAGTAGCGGTCTTCGGGGACACTAGGTTTTGCCCTGTCCTGGCTGAATCGGCTATGCTATAGAGAGGCGCTTCCGGGGTCGGCGATCTTCCCCCGCCGCCCATCGGCGCGGGCGTGGCGGAACTGGTAGACGCGCCAGGTTTAGGACCTGGTGACGAAAGTCGTGGGGGTTCAAGTCCCTCCGCCCGCACCAGATCGACATGCCAGGCACTCATGCCGCTTGACGCCCGGTAGTTTTGGACCCGGTAGTTTTGGATTAGAGACAGGGAACCCCATGCAGGTCGTCGAAGACAGTAACGAGGGACTGAAGCGCGAATTCACCATCACCGTCGCCGCCGCCGATATCGAGGCGACGCTCAATTCCCGTCTCAAGGAGCTTAGCCGGACCATAAAGATGCCGGGTTTCCGTCCCGGCAAGGTTCCCATGCCGCTGCTCAAGAAGCAGTACGGGAAGTCCCTGATGGGCGAAATCCTCGATCATGTGGTTTCCGACAGTTCCCAGCGGGCGCTGGCGGACAAGGGTTTGCGCCTCGCGGTGGAGCCCAAGATCGAGATCAAGTCCTTCGCCGAAGGCGCCGATCTCGAATACACCATGGCGGTCGAGTTGATGCCCGAGATCGAGCCGGTGGAATTTTCGAAGCTGGAGCTGGAACGGCTCGTCGTCGAGGTCAGCGACGCCGAGATCGACGAGGCTATCGGCGATTTGGCCAAGGATCAGGCCGGCTTCGAGACCGTGGAAGAGGCCCGCCCATCGACCGAGAGCGATGCCCTGATGATCGACTTCGTCGGCCGGGTCGACGGCGAGGCGTTCGAGGGCGGGACGGCGACGGACTTCCTCCTCGAACTTTCCGCCACCACCTTCGTCCCCGGATTCGTCGAACAGATCCGGGGCGCCAAGGCCGGGGATCACCTTACGATCAAGGTGCGCTTCCCCGATGAGTACGGCAACGCCGAACTGGCCGGCAAGGACGCCGAGTTCGAGGTCGATGTCAAGGAGTTGCGCCAACGCGGCGCCGCCAAAGTAGACGATCAACTGGCCGAGAAGATGGGGGTCGAGAACCTGAATGCCTTGAAAAAGGCCATCCGGGAGGCGCGAGAGCGGGAATATGCGGCGATGTCACGCCTGCACCTGAAACGTCGCCTGTTGGACGCACTGGCCGAGCGATGCGATTTCCCGGTCCCCGAATCGACGGCGAATAGCGAGTTCGAGGCGATCTGGAAGAGCGTCGCCGAGGAGTTGGAGCGCAACAAGGACGCCCTCGAGGAGGCCGGCAAGAGCGAGGACGATCTTAGGGCGGAATACCGGGCCATCGCCGAGCGCCGGGTTCGGCTCGGCATTTTCCTCTCCGAGGTCGGGCGGATGAACAATATCGACGTCACCCAGGAGGACCTCAATCGGGCGGTGGCCGCGGAGGCGCGGCGCTACCCGGGCCAGGAGCGCAAGGTGATCGATCATTACCAGAAGGACCGGGAAGCCATGGGGTCGCTCCGGGCGCCCCTCTTCGAGGACAAGGTGGTCAACTTCATCCTCGAGTTGGCGCGGGTGACCGAGCGCAAGGTATCTCTCGAGGATATGCTGAAGGCCACCAACGAGGACGAAGCCTCGCCAGACGCCGAAGCGGATGCCGGTAAGGAGAAGACCGCGGCCGAAAACAAGGCGGGGGCAAAGGAAAAAGCGGCGGCGAAGAGCGAATCAGGGGGGGAGAGCGCCCCCAAGGCGCCATCGAAAAAATCGGCGGAGGCCACAAAAAAGACAAAGTGACCCCATATTGAGACTGTGTAGTCTTTGTTTTCCACCCTTGGCGAAGCGAGCGAGAGCTACCGGAAATGATCGATCCCTATGAAACCTATATGAACACCCTGGTCCCCATGGTGGTGGAGCAGACCGCCCGGGGCGAACGGGCCTACGACATCTATTCGCGCTTGCTCAAGGAGCGGATCATTTTCCTCGTCGGGCCGGTGGACGATGTCGTGGCGTGCCTGGTCGCCGCCCAGCTCCTCTATCTCGAAGCGGAAAATCCCAACAAGGATATCTCCTTTTATATCAACTCGCCGGGCGGCGCGGTGACCTCGGGGCTGGCGGTGTACGACACCATGCAATATATCCGTCCCGACGTGGCCACGGTGTGTATCGGCCAGGCGGCGTCCATGGGATCCTTGCTGTTGGCCTCGGGCGCCAAGGGGAAACGTTACTGCCTTCCCAACTCCCGGATCATGATCCATCAGCCGTCGGGCGGCATTCAGGGCCAGGCCACCGATATCGAAATCCAGGCCAAGGAAATCCTGGCGCTTCGTTCTCGGCTCAACAATATCTACGCCAGTTGCACCGGCCAGCCCCTCGAAGTCATCGAAAAGGCGGTGGACCGGGACAAGTTCCTGTCGCCCGAGGAAGCCCTGGAATTCGGGATGATCGATGAAGTCGTCACCAACCGTGAAAGCGAGGATAAGTCCGAAGAGTAAGGGGATCGAGCGCCGCTCGAAGGCGTGGCGGTCGACGGCGGATCGAAGTTAACAAATTATTGACGAGTGGGTGTCAGACTGGGATTGGTAGCGAGAACCGTGTAACGCGTACCGGTTTGGAGCCTCGGTCGAGGGACGGTCAAGTGCGGGGGGAAGGGTCTGACGATGTCAAATCCGTTTCTTGAGCCTCTCTATATTGGCCGTTTATTTTTGCGTTGTGTAAGACATCGGGCTGTGTCTAACATAATACCGGGTGGTCAAGTCGTCGGTTGAAACGGGGTTCACATGACCAAGTCGAGCAGCGAATCTAAGAACACCTTGTATTGCTCGTTCTGTGGCAAAAGCCAGCACGAGGTGCGCAAACTCATCGCCGGGCCGACCGTGTTCATTTGCGATGAATGCGTCGAATTGTGCATGGACATCATCCGCGAGGAGCACAAGACGACGCTCATACGTTCCCAGGACGGCGTGCCGACTCCGGGGGACATCTGCGCCGTGCTCGACGACTATGTGATCGGCCAGGAACACGCCAAGCGCGTTCTCTCTGTGGCCGTGCACAACCATTACAAACGGCTGGCCCATAGCGCCAAGGCCGACGACGTCGAACTGGCCAAGTCCAACATCTTGCTGCTCGGCCCGACCGGCTGCGGCAAGACCTTGCTGGCCCAGACCCTGGCGCGCGTCCTCGACGTTCCCTTCACCATGGCCGACGCCACGACGCTGACCGAAGCGGGCTATGTCGGCGAGGATGT
>JADFPK010000020.1:11259-15055 GCA_022562375.1 Pseudomonadota bacterium | reverse complement strand
CGCGACGTCTCCTACCCGGAGGCCGCGAAAAGCGATCATATGTATCACCCTCCTATGAAAGTAAGTACTGACGCCGGGCGCGGGCGTCCGCCCGCTTGGCTTTCCTCGCTTCGCTGCGGGCGCGCGTTCGCGCTTGCCAGCGAGCCGATGAAGGTCTTCATCGGCTCGCTGGTAGATCCCTTATCTGTCCATTATCTTTGTGTTGGCGCCTGTATCCGCCCGGCGCCGGGATTCAGGAATCCTTAATCTTTGGGCGTTAGAGTTTAATTAACCTTAGCTCTATCGGTGGCACTTGGCGGCTAAGATCTCTCGGCGGATCCGTTTTTTTTGTCCCGGGTGCCATCGCCGGCGGTTCCGGCATCGCCCGGCGCCGATACTCGAGGCCCGCGAAAGACGCGAATGAAAGTCAGCCTGACCAAAGCCGATGTCGAAGATCTCATGTGCGATCCCTCGCCGGAGGCGAGGGCAGGCACGGTAGGCAAGATCGCCGCCAATTTCGGCAGTGGCGATTTCAGCGACAGTGAACGCCGCCTGGCGGAAGAGATTTTCCGCATCATGGCGCGCGATGTCGAAGTCCAGGTGCGCGAGGCGTTGTCCGTGCATCTCAAGGAATGCCCGCGGATTCCCCACGACATCGCCTTGAGCCTGGCGAAGGATGTCGATTCGGTGGCGATTCCCGTCATCGAGTTTTCCCAGGTGCTGACCGAAGACGACCTGGTCGAGATCATCAACGCCTCGGGTGCCGTCAAGCAGTCCGCCGTCGCCCGCCGCGAGACGGTGTCGGAAAGGGTGTCGGACGCCTTGGTCGACACCAGGAACGAGGATGTCGTCGCTACCCTGATGGACAATGTGGGCGCCGAGATTTCCGAACGGTCATTCGAAAAGGCCATCGTTCACTTCGGCGAAAGCGAAAAAGTGAGTGAGCGCATGGTGTTCCGTGCGAAACTGCCGATCGGCATCGCCGAGCGTCTGGTGACCATGGTCTCCGACAAGCTCAAGGAGCGTCTGGCGACACACCACGAATTGTCGTCCGAGGTCACCACCGACCTGATCCTGGACGTGCGCGAACGCGCCACCCTTTCCCTCGTCCAGCCCGACGCCCGGAGCGGTGACGTCGAAGAGCTGGTGCACCAGCTTCACATGAATTCGCGCCTGACCCCGTCGATCATCCTGAGAGCGCTTTGCATGGGCGATTTGGCGTTCTTCGAGGCGGCGGTGGCGCGGCGCGCCGGAGTTCCGGTGGTCAACGCCCGGATGCTGATCTACGACGAGGGGGATTTGGGCCTCGACTCCATCTACAAGAAGGCGCTGTTGCCGAACGCGCTGCTGCCGGCGGTGAAGATGGCCGTCGAGGTGGCCGAGGAAACCGGCTACGACGGCCAGGAAAACGACCGCGAACGCTTCACCAGGCGCATGATCGAACGGGTGCTCACCCAATTCGAGGACATGGATATCGGTTCCGACAACCTGGAATATTTGCTGGCGAAACTGAACGGATTCGCCTCTTCGGAAACCATGGCTCCGCGGTGATGCCGCGGCGCATCCGCCCGCCCGCCTGAAGCCTTTTCATTTTCCACATTCGACACCGGCGAGGCCGCTTCGCGGCGAGTGACCGCGTGGCCTTGGACCGTCGGCCGGAACTCCGTTATAATTCCGCCATCGCATCGCACCCCGGCTTTGCCGGTGGGGTAATCTCGCTTCTATTCAGGAAACTCGGGCCAGGTCGGGCATGGTGAAAAACGAGGGCGAAGAGGCCCAAGGGGGCCAAGGCGCCGAATACGATGTCGCCTATGAGCACGCCATCGCCGGCCGATTGATCGAGGCCGAGTCGATCTGCCGGGCGATCCTGGCGACGGAGCCGAACCACGCCGAGGCGCTCCACCTCATGGGGGGGATCGCCGCCAAGAGCGGCAAGGTGCCGCCCGCCATCGAATTCTTCAACCGCGCGCTCAAGGCGAAGCCGGGCTTCGCCAAGGCCCTCAACAACCTCGGCAAGCTGCTGCTCGGCCGCGGCGAGACCGACCGGGCCATCGATCACTTCGAGAAGGCGATCGCCGCCGAGCCCGGCTCTTCCGACGCCCACAACAACCTGGGCAGGGCACTGATGCATGCCGGCCGTTACAAGGACGCCATCGCGGCGTTCGAGCGCGCCATCGCCGCCGGCCCGGAAATCGTCCTCGCTTACAGCAACCTCGGCGTGGCGCTGCTGCAGGAGGCGAGGACGGACGACGCCATCGCGCGGTTCAATCAGGCGATGGAACTCGAGCCCGACCTCGCCACCACCCACGCCAACCTCGCCGAGGCCCTGACCCGCAAGCGGGACTTCGAGGGCGCGGCGGCGGCGTTCCGGCGGGCGCTGGAAATCGATCCGGCGCAGGCCCAGGTCGAGAGCTCGCTCGGCATCGTCTACCGGCATCTCGGGCGCTTCGACGACGCCCTGGCGTCACAGGAGAAGGCGCTCGAGGCCAAGCCCGATTTCGCCCGCGCCCGGTTCCTGCGCGCCGTCCTGCTGCTGGCGGCGGGAAGGTTCGAGGAAGGTTTCGAGGCCTTTCTCTCGCGGCCCCTGGGAGCGGGCGGGGCGGCAGAGGCCGACCGCCGGCCCTTGCCGGCGGCGCTCGATGAAAGCGACATCTACCTCCGCGGCGAGCCCGATCTCGAGGACGAGATATGCTTCCTGCGCTTCGCCTCCGAACTGGCGGACCGGGGCGCCCGGATCGACTACCAGGCGAGCGCGCACTTCGCCCCCCTCGCCGAACGCCTTGCCTTCATCGACACCGTCGTCGCCGAGAACGCCCGGCGTGGCGCCGAGGATCGGTTCCTGCTGGCGGGGGATCTGCCCTTCCTTCTTGGCGTCAAGACCGCGGCCGAGTTTCCACCACCCCTCCGATTCGCCCCGTCGCCGGCCAATGTCGAGACCATGAAGGCGCGCCTTGGGGGATTGGGTCCGCCGCCCTATGTCGGGCTGAGCTGGCGCAAGGGCGCGCCCGGGGGTACGGGAACCTTTTACCGGTTGGCGCCGATCGACGGGCTGGCGAAGGCACTGTCCGCTGTCGGCGGCACCTTCCTGGCCCTGCAAAGCGGCGCCGGGGCGGGTGAGATCGACCGGCTTTCCGCTGGCCTCGGCCGCCCGGTGCACGATCTGGGGGCGCCGAACGGGACCCTCGAGGACATGCTGGCCGTCCTTTCGCTGATCGACGAATATGTCGCCGTCGGCAACGCCAACGTCCATCTTCGCGCCGGCGCCGGGCGGGCGAGCCGCATCCTCGTGCCTCACCCGGCGGATTATAAATGCATGAACGAGGGCGCCGAATCACCGTGGTTCCCGGGGTCGGGGCTCTACCGCCAGGCGGTGGACGGGGACTGGCGGGAGGCCTTCGATGCGCTGGCCTCGGACCTCATGGCCGATCTGCCGCCCGCCTCCTAGGCCGGGGGTTGGTTTTTGTCTGGTTTGGTAAAGTCAGAGGAGTACGCCTAAGTGAGCGACAAGCCTTTTCCCGTCTATGTCGGCTGGGACAGCCGCGAGGACATCGCCTATCGGGTCTGCCGGCATTCCATGCTTCGCAACGCTTCCGTGCCGCTTGATATCATCCCCCTGGTGCAGAAGGATCTCCGCGCCCAAGGCATCTATACCCGCGGCGAGGACCCGCTGTCCTCGACCGAGTTCACTTACACCCGCTTCCTGGTGCCCCATCTCGCGGGCTACCGGGGCTGGGCGCTGTTTTGCGATTGCGATTTCCTGTGGCTCGGCGACGTCAAGGATTTGATCGCCCTCATCGATGAGCGCTATGCGGTGATG
>JADFPK010000020.1:9069-11161 GCA_022562375.1 Pseudomonadota bacterium | reverse complement strand
TACACCCGCTTCCTGGTGCCCCATCTCGCGGGCTACCGGGGCTGGGCGCTGTTTTGCGATTGCGATTTCCTGTGGCTCGGCGACGTCAAGGATTTGATCGCCCTCATCGATGAGCGCTATGCGGTGATGTGCGTCCACCACGACCACCGGCCGCCGGAGAAGACCAAGATGGACGGCCAGGTGCAGACCGTCTATCCGCGCAAGAACTGGTCCTCGATGATCCTCTACAACTGCGGCCATCCGGCGAACGCGGCGCTGACGGCCGAGGTCGCGAGTTCCGAGAGCGGCGCCTTCCTGCATCGATTCTCGTGGCTGGCGGACGATCTCATCGGCGCCGTGCCGGAGACCTGGAACTGGCTCGAGGGCTGGTGCGGGAAGCCAGACGGCGGCCCGCCCAACGTCGTCCATCACACCCGCGGCGGCCCGTGGTTCGAAAACTGGCGCCACGTCGATTACGGCGATCTGTGGCTGGCCGAGAAGGACCGCTACGAGGCCGCGGCCAAGGCCGGCCTCGAGCCCGACGCGGTGGCCTGACCAGGCGGTGATCCGAGCACCGGCGCGCTTGAGTTTGAGCCGAGGCGCCGCCATTGCCAAGTCTGGGAAGCGGGTATATAAGAGCCGACCGCGCCAATCGGCCTCTCGCGGGGAGTAGCTCAGCCTGGTAGAGCACCACGTTCGGGACGTGGGGGCCGGAGGTTCAAATCCTCTCTCCCCGACCAGTTATTTCGAGGGCTTGGCCGAATATAGCTAAGCCCTTGTGCTTTCGGAAATGGCTCGGGGCAATAATTGGGGGTACGAATCGATCGGATTTTTGGCCGGTTTTGCCCTTGCAAGATAAAGCCCCGATGACCCGGCCGGGGCTGTCAATGGTGGCGCCCAGGGATGTCGGGCGGGCAAGGCGACAGACTGAGTGCCGGCTTACGAATGGGCGACGGGCTGGGGGGAACCCCCCAGCCCGTCAACTCATCCCCTCGAACGAGGGATCTTAAGACAGCCGTTGTTAGCCTGGTTGCCTCTTCCAAAACAGCCACAGGATGACACCGACGGCGATCAGGCCGGCGAGGCCATTGTCGCCCATCGTCTTAACCACGGCGATGAGATTGCCGACGACGTCCCCCGGGATGAAGCTGACCGCCCGGCCGAACAGGATCTGGAGTACAATGCCGAGAGCAATCAGCAGCAGGCCAAGCTCAACGATCTGGCCGAGCCATCCTTTTAGCTTATCGAAGAATGAAGGCATTTTTCCTCCTCCTTTGGGTACGTGGCTCCCGTAGGTGAGGTGAGATCAGGGAGTGGCTATAGTGTCACCCAGGGAAGACAGATGTTTAGATCAGCCACCCCAAAAATATTTCCACTGATGGTGGATTCTAATCTAAATTTGTCTAATAAATCGTTAACGCAAAACGACTTGGCGGCATGCGCCAAAACCGATTGCTACTTTTTGCTACTTTAGCAATCGGCCCGACCGTCCAGCCATTTCTATTTTTATCTACTTTAGAAATCCCCATGGTCTACGTCAGCGTGCTTGGCCCGCAATGGTGAGGTCTCTGCTGACACCCCCGACGGGCGGATCGGCCCTCAAGCAAAGCCGTCGCTGCCGACGCCGCAGACCAGCGCGACGACATGGGCGCCGGCGGGCGGCCGGTAGGCGCCGATCTCCAGCGCGGCGACGGAGGCCGCGCCCGAGAGCTCGGTGGCGACGGCAAACTCGGACCAGAGCCAACGCGCGGCCCGGCGCATGTCGTCGTCGTCGACGAGGACGATCTCCTCGACCAGCTCGGAGATGATGTCGAGGTTGATCTGCTCGCTCTGTCTGGGCGCCAGCGTGCCAACCTCGGTCTCGATCCGCTCCAATTCGACCAGGCGGCCGGCGGCCAGGCTTGCGTGCAGGGTCGGCGCGCCGGTGGCCTCGACGCCGATGATGCGGAGCTCGGGCTTCAGCGCCTTGGCCGCCACGGCGACGCCGGAGATCAAGCCGCCGCCGCCGATCGCCACCACCAGCACATCCGCATCGGGCGCCTGCTCGACGATCTCGAGCCCGACCGTGCCCTGGCCGGCGATCACCATCGGGTCGCTGAAGGCGTGCACGTAG
>JADFPK010000020.1:0-8970 GCA_022562375.1 Pseudomonadota bacterium | reverse complement strand
CGGAGATCAAGCCGCCGCCGCCGATCGCCACCAGCAGCACATCCGCATCGGGCGCCTGCTCGACGATCTCGAGCCCGACCGTGCCCTGGCCGGCGATCACCATCGGGTCGCTGAAGGCGTGCACGTAGGTCAGGCCCTCGGCTTCGGCCGCGGCCAGGGCCTGCAGGTTGGCCTCGTCCCAGACTTGGCCGTGGTAGACCACGTCGGCGCCCCAACCGGCGATCTTTTTCGCCTTCTCTTCGGGCGTGCTGCTCGGCAGATAGACCCGCGCCGGCACCTCCGCGCGCCAGCCGGCGTAGGCGACGCCGAGGCCGTGATTGCCGCCGGACGCGGTGACCAGGCCGCGCCGGACCTGGGCCGGTTCCAGGCTGGTCAGCTTGGAGGACGCGCCGCGGGCCTTGAACGAGCCGACGATCTGCAGGCATTCGAGCTTCAGCGACAGCTGTCCGTCGAAGGCGAGGGGGTGCTTGGCCGGTCCGGCCGCCAGCATCGGCGTCCGCCGAACATAGCCGTCGATACGGCCGGCGGCGGCCCGGATCGTCTCCAGACTGACGCTGTCACGCCAGCTCATGGCGTGATTTCGGCCTTGAAGATGCGCCGGCGTGCCTCCGCCGACGTGGTGATCATGTACCGTCCACGCATGCACCGGACGGTAGCGCAGCCGAGGCGAAAGAAAAAGCCCGCCGCCGCGGGGCGAGGTTTGAAGGGTGTGTACTAAATGCCAGCCAGGCGGTCTTTGGGGAGAGCACCCGTCACTATTTCGACCCATTGGACAAGTGACGGGGGGTGACCACCCGACTGACAATTGCGGATTTTGTCACCGGGTCCAGCCGCCATCAATGAATTAGATCGACCAAGAGAAAGCCCCAATGATCCGGCCGGGGCTTTCAGGGCGGCGCCGGCCATTAGGGCTCCCGGACGTAGGCCGTCCGATGATTGCAGGAGAATTTAGGCCGGCACCATCTGACAGCATGCACTGACGGAGCGAAAAAGAAAGCCCCGGGACGCGAAACCCGAGGCTTTCAAGTTTGATCCAACTTCCAGCTTGGAGATACGCTACGCGCTGCCTGGGACCAAGTACACGATGGATGATTTGGTATGTTAATCTATGCTGCCTAATAAATCGTTAACGCAAAACGACTTGGCTGCATGCGGCAGGCCCAGCGCTCATAAGAAAAAGCCCCGCCGGAGCGGGGGCGAAGCGGCGCGGGGGAACCGGGCGGCGCCGAGGCCGGACGTGGGGTTCATGAACGCCTATTAGGGGGCGATGACGCCGGTTAGGATAAGCACGTACACCACCGCCAGGGAGATGACGATCTGGACCAGCCCGGCGTTGAACCATCGCGGCTGAGTGTAGACCAGCCCGGCGTTGAACCATCGCGGCTGAGTGTTGACCAACCAGGCGAGGTAGCATGCCAAGATGATGACTACTTTAATGGTTAACAGGGATCGAACCCCCGGTTTGCCCCGTCCCGTCCCGCATTGGGGCCTGGCCGTCCGACCTCTTTAGCCGCCAGGTCTTAAAATCACATTATGTCCCGAAATCCATGTCCTTCACCCCTTGCCGGGCGCCACCCCGCACGAGGCGCTTGGGCCCCCGCCCGATGGGGCGGGATTTTTGCGCCGTGCCGAAGGGATGTCATAAGTAATTGATTTTATTCAATTAAAATTGAACCTTTAACCCCAGGTAAAGCTCTCCGTGGTCTAATTAGGCTCTAGGTAGGCGGGCCCGCTCGAACTTGAATTTGCCCTGCGCGAGAACCCGAGAAGGTGTGGCCGGCTCTGGGTGCACACCTTGCCCCAGCGGAAGCTGCCCCAGGCAGTCAGCGCTAAAAACGCGGCGGCGGCCTCGTCCTAAACACCTCCAGCCCCGGCCTGGACGGGGCCGCCCCGCGTTCCCGCTGCCCACCTTGCCGCCGAATGAGACCGAATTTGGCTTTACAGCCCGGCCGCACCCTCGTTAGGCTGGGCCGAGAGCCTCCGGCTTGGGCGTAAAGGACCGGGCAGGCGGCGTTGACTACGAGAGACACCAGGAGAGGGGACGAGCCGTGTCCGAGACCATCAGGGTGTTCTGGCACCCGGGTTGAACCAGTTGCCTTAGGACCAAGGAGTTCTTTTCGATCCGTGGGATCGAATTCGAATCGATCAACATTCAGGACGACCCCGGTGGTATGGAGGCGCTCAAGCGCGTCGGCGCCACCTCCGTCCCGGTGGTGGCCCTCGGCGATAAGTGGGTGTACGGCCAGTCCCTCGACGACGTGGCCCGGCTCACGGGTATCGAATACCAGGCCAAGGCGCAGCTCGCGCCGGAACAACTGGTCGAGAAGCTCGACCTCATTCTCGCCGCCGCCCAGCGGTACCTGTGCCAGTTCCCCGCCGATAAGCTCGACACCAATGTGCGCGACCGCAAGCGCACCTACCGCAATCTCGGTTTTCATATCTTCCGGCTCCAGGAGGCCTTTCTCGAAGTCGCGACCGGCGCCGAGGCGATGGTCACCCGCGAGCTGCTGAACACCGAGGCGCCCGCCGACATGGCGACGGCCCTGCAAATCACCGCTTACGGCGATCGGGTCCGCAAGAGCGTCAGGGACTGGTGGGAAGGGATTGAGGACCCCTCATGCCAGGGCGTGATCGAGACCTATTACGGCCGCCATTCCTTGCACGACGTGCTCGAACGTTTCACCTGGCATTCGGGCCAGCATGTCCGCCAGTTGATGCTGCTGCTGAGGGAGGATTTCGGCACCGAGCCGGACCGGCCCTTGAGCGACGATGACCTCGCCGGGCTGCCGCTGCCGGAAAAGGTCTGGGACGATTAGGCGGGGCAAGCCGGAACTTCCACCACTACCGAACGATTGGTCACACGCCGACGCGCGCGTCGATTAGTGGCTGCGCTCGATGGAGAAATCGACGGCCTCGAGAAGCGCCGATTTCTCGTCCCCGGCGGCGAAGATATCGAGCCCGTCGCGCGCCAGCTTGGCGTAATGGCGGGCGCGTTCCATGGTGTCCGCCAGCGCGCCGTGCTCGTGCAACAAGGCGACCGCGCGTTCGAGGTCGCCGTCCTCTTGCTCCAGCTCCTCCAGGGCGTGGCGCCAGAAATCCCTCTCGCGGTCGTCGCCGCGGCGGAAGGCGAGGATGATGGGAAGGGTGATCTTGCCGCCCCGGAAATCATCGCCCACGGCCTTGCCGAGCACCTCCTGGGGCGCCGAGTAATCGAGCACATCGTCGACCAGCTGGAAGGCGATGCCGAGGTTGAGCCCGAACGAGGTCAGGGCCTCCTCCTCGATCGCCGGCCGTTCGGCGACCACGGCGCCGAGCCGGCAGGCGGCGGAAAACAGCTTCGCGGTCTTCGACTTGATGACCTCGAGATAGGCGGTCTCGCTGGTCTCGGTGTCGTTCGCCGTGGTCAGCTGCATGACCTCGCCCTCGACGATCACGGCGGAAGCGTCGGACAGGATGGCGAGCACGTCGATCGAGCCGTCGGTCACCATCAACTGGAACGAACGGCTGAACAGGAAGTCCCCCACCAGGACGCTCGCCTTGTTCCCCCAGACCGTGTTGGCGGTGGCGAGCCCGCGCCTCAGGTCGCTCTCATCCACCACGTCGTCATGCAGGAGGGTGGCGGTGTGGATGAACTCGACACAGGCCGCTAGGCCGATATGGCGCCCGCCGTCATAGCCGCACAGCCGCGCCGCGGCCAGCACCAGCATCGGCCTGAGACGCTTGCCCCCGGCGGCGATGATGTGGCCCGCGAGTTCGGGGATCAGCGCCACCTGACTCTCCATATTCTTGAGCACGAGCTCATTGACCCGCGCCAGATCGTCGGCGACGAGCGCGGTCAAAAGGTCCAGCGACGGCTGCCGGCCCTTGTCCCGGCCGGCATGGAGATCGATGACGAGTGCCAAGCGCTCCTCCCATGTTGCTTGACGCGGCGATGCGACTGCACGAGCATAGAAGCGGCGATTGCCGAGGGTCAAGTACACAACATAGGTAATTCATGCTTTATTATTTTATGTCGCGCGCCGTCGCCGGGGCCCCGCCATGAAGGAGTTGCTCAGGACCAACGATATGGTGTTGATTTCCTGGGTGAGGGCCCTTCTGGCCGACGAGGACATCGAGGCGTTCGTGTTCGACAACCACATGTCGATACTCGAGGGCAGCGCCAACGCCATCCCCAGGCGCCTCATGGTCGTAAACGAGCATTATGATCGCGCCTGCCGGTTGTTGGACGCCGCCGAAATCCACCGCCATCATGGCTGAACCGGCCCGTGCCCGGCCTGGCGGCGCCGCGATCACCGAGGACGGCCTGCTCGACGGGCGGGTCAAGCTCTGCCAGCCCAGGAAAGGCTACCGGGTGGCGATCGACCCCGTCTTCCTCGCCGCCGCCGTTCCCGCGATCGCCGGCGAGAGGGTGCTGGACGTCGGCGCCGGCACCGGCGCGGCGTCGCTCTGCCTCGCCTGGCGCGTCCCCCGCTGCCGGGTGAGCGGTATCGAGGTTGAGCCGGACATGGCCCGCCTCGCCAGCCACAATATCGGTCTCAACGGCTTTACCGGCCGGGTCGATGTCATGACCGGCGATCTGACCCGCCCGCCGATGCGCCTGGCGCCGGGATCGTTCGACCATGTCATGGCCAATCCGCCCTATATCGAGGCCGGCCGGGCAAGCTCATCGCCGGATCGCGGCAGGGCCGGGGCAAACGTCGAAGGCGTGGCGTCGGTGGGCGGGCAAGGAGCCACAAGCGGCGCCGGCGGCCTCGGCGTCTGGGTCCGATTCTGTCTCGCCATGGTGCGGCGCAAGGGCACCTTGACCGTGATCCACCGCGCCGACCGCCTCGATGCGCTCCTCGCCGAGCTTCACGGCCGCGCCGGCTCCATCGTCGTCTATCCGCTGTGGCCGGGCTATTCGAGTAAGCCCGCCAAGAGGGTATTGGTGCGCGCCGTCGCCGACGCCTTCCGGCCGATGCGCCTGGCCACCGGCATGGTCCTTCATGAAGAGGACGGATCGTTCACCGCTCAGGCGGAAGCGGTGCTGCGGCGCGGCGAGGGGCTCGAGCTGTGAGGCGGTATTCCAGCAGCCTCGAGGGGAGAGGATGAAACTCGGTGCGTTGCGGCGCCTGGTGCCGATCGAACGGGTGCGCAACCCGCCCCCCGTCGTGGCGGTGCTGCGCCTTAGCGGCATCATCGGCCAGCTCGGGCCGTTGCGCACGGGCCTGACGCTTGCCGGCCTGGCGGAGGCGATCGAGCGCGCCTTTTCGTTCCGGCGCCTGAAGGCGGTGGCGCTCGCCATCAATTCGCCGGGGGGCTCGGCGGTGCAATCGGCGCTCATCTGCGGGCGCATCCGCGCGCTGGCGGAGGAAAACGAGGTGCCGGTCTTCGCCTTCGCCGAGGACGTGGCCGGTTCGGGCGGCTACTGGCTGGCGTTGGCGGGGGACGAGATCTTCGCCGACGAGGCGTCGATCATCGGTTCGGTCGGGGTGGTCTTCAAGAGTTTCGGCCTGGCGGAAGCGATCGGGCGCCTCGGCATCGAGCGGCGGGTCTATACCGCGGGCGAGAAGAAATCGCTGCTCGATCCCTTCACGCCCGAGGACCCGGACGACGTCGCCCGCATCGAGGCGATCCAGGGCGACGTGCATGAGAGCTTCAAGGCGATGGTGCGCGCCCGGCGCCAGGGCAAGCTCAAGGCGGCGGAGGAAGAGCTCTTTTCCGGCGCCTTCTGGTCCGGGCGCCGGGCGCTCGAGCTTGGGCTCATCGACGGCATCGGCGATCTCCGCACCGTCATGCGCGAACGCTTCGGCGACGAGGTCAGGCTCAGGGTCGTCACGCCCGGGCGACCCTGGTTCAAGCGCCGTTTCGGCCCCGGCCTCGGGTCCCGCCATTGGCATGAGGCGACCCCGGCGGGCGTTCCGTCGCTTGGCGTCGCCGCCGGCGCTGAACTGGTCGCCGGCGTCATCACCGCGATCGAGGAGCGCGCGCTGTGGAGCCGCTTCGGCCTGTGATGGCGCCTCTTTCGCCACCGGCGCCGGGCGCCGGGACCGGGTTTGGCGCGGCGGCACTTCTTGCTCCTCGGCGCTCGGCCCTTTAAGACTCCCCCATGTTCAACAAATTCCTGCTCACCGCCGTCATCATCCTGGCGATCTGGTACGGCTTCAAATGGGTGGGCCGGCTCGACCGGGCCCGCAAGAAGAAGGCGCTCAAGGACCAAGGGGGTGAGCCCGAGAGCCGAATGGCGGAAGCCGAATCCCTGGTCAAGTGCGCGGTCTGCGGCACCTACGTCTCGTCCGGCGGGGCGGCGCCATGCGGGCGCGAAGACTGCCCCTACTGACGGCGGCCCGGGGATACCCGGCGATCGCCGCGCCCGGCCTTGACCGGTTCCGACGCGCTCGATACTGTGCGCCGCCGAAGACCCGGCTCGCAAGCCCGGGCACGATCATTCGGGACACGTGATGCCTGAACAGCGCGCCAAGGCGCCCAGTTTCCAGGACCTTATCCTCGACCTGCAGTCGTTCTGGGCCGGCAAGGGCTGCGTCATCCTGCAACCCTATGACATGGAGGTCGGCGCCGGCACCTTCCATCCGGCGACGCTGTTGCGCGCGCTAGGCAAGGAGCCGTGGAAGGCGGCCTACGTGCAGCCGTCGCGGCGGCCCACCGACGGGCGTTACGGCGAAAACCCCAACCGCTTGCAACACTATTACCAGTTCCAGGTGATCCTGAAACCGTCCCCCGATGACGTGCAGGAGGTGTACCTGGATAGTCTCAGGGAGATTGGTATCGACCCGTCGCGGCACGACATCCGCTTCGTCGAGGACGACTGGGAAAGCCCGACGCTGGGCGCCGCCGGCCTCGGTTGGGAGGTCTGGTGCGACGGCATGGAGGTCACCCAGTTCACCTATTTCCAGCAGGTCGGCGGCTTCGATTGCGACCCGGTGTCGGTGGAACTGACCTACGGCCTGGAACGTCTCGCCATGTACATCCAGGGCGTCGACAACGTCTTCGACCTGGATTGGAATGGGGTGGCGAAAGTAGACGGCGGCGTCCGCTACGGCGACGTTTTCCTGCAGGCTGAACAGGAATTTTCCAAATACAATTTCGAAATCGCCGATGTGGACATGCTGAAAGCCCACTTCAAGGACGCCGAGGCCGAATGCGCCCGCGCCCTCGCCGCCGACTTGGCGCTGCCGGCCTACGACCAGTGCCTGAAGGCCAGCCATCTGTTCAACCTGTTGGATGCGCGCGGCGCCATCTCGGCGACCGAACGCCAGTCCTATATCGGCCGCATCCGGGCGCTGGCCAAGGACTGCTGCGGGATGTGGCTGAAGTCTCAGGGGGTTGCATGATACTATTTAACCACAGAGAACACAGAGAACACAGAGAAGGGAATATAAAAAAACAAGGAGATGAGGAGATTATCGGGGATGTGGAGATAAAAACAAGAAATGCGCCGAAGGCGCGAAAGAGACCATCACCCCCTTATCTCCCATTATCTCCTTTATCCCCTTATCTTTTCTCTGTGTTCTCTGTGACCTCTGTGGTTCAAACCCCTTCTTCATTTTTGGGCGTCGAGGTTTAGGCATGCCGGAGCTTCTGCTGGAACTGTTGAGCGAGGAAATCCCGGCCCGCATGCAGGCGCGCGCCGCCGAGGATCTCAAGCGCCTCGTCTGTGACGGGCTGAAAAAGGCCGGGCTAGCGTTTGAGACCGCAGACGCCTTCGTCACGCCGCGCCGGTTGGCGTTGGTGGTAGACGGCATCCCGGAAAGCACGCCGGATATCTCCGAGGAACGCCGCGGCCCTCGCGCCGACGCACCTGAAAAAGCCGTCGCCGGCTTCAAGGGCGTACTGCCGGAAGGCGCAACGATTGAGACGCGCGAAACCGAGAAAGGCGAATTCCTCTTCGCCCTGGTCGAGCAGAAGGGGAAAATGACGGAATATGTCTTAAAAGATATATTAGGTAGTACGCTAAACCGTTTTCCTTGGCCAAAATCAATGAAGTGGGCCGAGTGCGATCTGCCTTGGGTTCGGCCTTTACATAACGCGCTGGCAATATTTCAGGGCAAAGTAATTCCATTTAGCATTGCCTTAAAATCACGCGATGGGAAACGTGCTTGGGGTGAAAGCGAAAGCAATCTCTATGATTGGGAAAACCCTTTAACAGCAAACAACAAAACTTGTGGTCACCGCTTCCTCAGCCCCCAATCCTTCGAGGTCAAAGACTTCGCCGATTACAGAGCCAAGCTCAAAAAGGCCCATGTCCTGTTGGACTCGGCCGATCGCGCCGCCGTCATCGAAAAACAGGCGCAAAAGCTGGCCGAGAAAGCAAAACTGACGCTGAAGGACGATCCCGGCCTGCTGGCCGAGGTCGCGGGGTTGGTCGAATGGCCGGTGGCGTTGATGGGTTCCATCGAAACGGCCTTTATGGACTTGCCGGACGAGGTGTTGACCACGTCCATGCGTCACCATCAGAAATACTTCGCGTTGACCGACGCCAATGGCAAGCTGGCGCCCAAGTTTATCGTCGTCGCCAACACCGAGGCTTCGGACGGTGGCAAGGCCATCGTCGCCGGCAACGAACGGGTGCTCAAGGCCAGGCTGTCGGATGCCAAGTTCTTCTGGGACCAGGACCGGAAAGAGACGCTGGAGTCGCGGGCCGGCGCGCTCAAGGACCGGGTGTTCCATGCCAAGTTGGGCTCCGTCCACGACAAGGTCCGGCGGGTCGAGGAATTGGCCGGCGCGGTGGCGGAATACTGCGGCGCCGATGCCGATGAGGCCAAGCGGGCGGCGCGGTTGGCCAAGGCCGACCTGTCCACCGGCATGGTCGCCGAGTTTCCGGAGTTGCAGGGCGTCATGGGCCGCTACTACGCGATCAATGACGGCGAGAAACCCGAAATCGCCGCCGCCATCGCCGAGCACTATTCGCCGCAGGGGCCGAACGACGCCTGCCCGTCGGCGCCCGTCAGCATCGCCGTGGCGCTGGCCGAC
>JADFPK010000183.1 GCA_022562375.1 Pseudomonadota bacterium | reverse complement strand
GCGGCCGGATCGGGTCCGAGCCGTCGGCGAGAAAGCGGGCGTAATTGAGCGAGGCGGGCGTCGTTCGCACCGGCAGCATGACCCCGTCATCGGCCACCAGCATCGGCGGGTCGACGACCTTCTGGGCAGCCTTGAGCGTCGTCTTGCACATCTCGTTCAGCATCTTGATGTCGGCGAGCCCCTTCATCCCCGGCGAGCGCCCGAAGGTCTCGCCCGTCGCCTTGGTCCAGCGCGCTACCGTATAAGGCATCTCCTCGAAGCCGCCTTCGGCGATGACGTGCTTGGCCTCGATATCGAGATAGATCGACGCCACCGCCATGTTGACCCCGTCGCTACGGCCGGGCAGACGGTCGGTGCGCGGAAACACGGCGTGGAGGATCTGCGCTTCCTCGTCCGGCGAGTCGCGGAACTTCTTCAAGATCCGCTCGCCGACCGCCTTTTCGCCCCAGAGCTGCACCGCCTGGCGCCCGGTGAAGGGAAACTTGCGGAACACGGTGTCGATCCTGCCGCGCCGGTCCTGGGCGATGAAGATCTCCGACAGCGGCCGGGCCGAGAAGCGCACCAGCGCCTCCTCATCCTCTTCGATGAACAAGGCGGCGGTGCCGAAACAGCCGAGATCGAGATAGACCTCGTGGATCTCGGTCTGGAAGTTCGAGTTATTCAGCGTCGTCGTCATGCGCCCGGCGACGTTCTCGAGCCAGCCCTTGACCCTCTCGTCGGCGGCGAGTTCCCGGTCCCTGAGGGTGAGCTCGAACCAGGGCGCCTGGGGACTCGTCAGCATGCCGTGAAGCGCCGAGGCCAACAACTCGTTGGCCTCGATCGCGGTGGCGTCGAACAGCCGGTGGGTGCGTTTCTCGCCCGGCGTATGCACGGTGACGATGTCGGACTTGCGCGGCAGGATAAAGTCGGCGAGCTCCTGCCAGTGGCCCTCCCACGTCGCGCGCTTCGACTTCAGCGCCTCGAAGCGTTTGATCAGTTTTTCAGGCTTCGCGGGCATTTACTGACCCAGCAAGGTCTTGCGGCTGATCGGCGCCTCGCCCAGCACGCCCTGGCCGCTTGTGAGTATGGTCGACGCCCGGCCCCGGCGGAGCCTGGCGGCCAGGCGCTGTTTCCGCCTTGCTTCCTCCATCGCCTGTTCCGTCGCCTCATCGCCGCGCTTGGGCACCGGCGGTGGCGGCGGCAATGACGGTGTCTTGGGTATTAAAAAGCCCATGTCTCGTTCTCCTCGTATGCTCTTTTTTGCGGTGAACCTTCCGCGCCGGATCGCTTCCATTGAGGCCGGAGCGTTTCCATTGACGAAGGTGGGGTTGTAGCGAGAGCGGCGCACAGTGACGACCGATCACGCCTGCCGCCAGAGGCAGCGGCGCCGGTCCTGTGGTTCCCTTATTTTCCGGTGCCTGGCCGGTTCCGGCGCACGAAAAAACCCGCCGGCCAATTAGGCTGCGGGTCGATCTGGGCGCACTCCCCTATTATTGGGAGAATTATAGCCGATTCTGTAAAGTTTGTAAAGGGAAAAATTCTTTGAATACGATTTTTTTCGTAAACCGGCGGAATCGGCGCGGGCGGGAGTGAGGCCGCGAAGGCCTAAGGCCACTATCGTCCCGGCGCGGGCAACATGCCGGGCCGACGGACGACACGGGTTTCGATGAACGCATTTTCAGTCGGCGATCAGGCGGTCACGAAGGGTGGTGTTCAGTTTTTCAACGCCATCCATAAATCATAATCGGCGCAACTCATGAACATCAGGCCGAGTTTCCAGATACCTTTCGCATTATCCCAAAAGGTCATATCATCAATCGACTTAATGTCAGACCACCGCCACGACGCATAGCGCACGCCGTCATTTTCAATCAGAAGAAGATTCTTCCCCGAAAGATATGCAGTCGCGTAGCCGTAGGTTCCCTCGAACCGCCTGCCGGTTCCGCCATAGCGGCCTTTAATGGCGAAGGACCCGTTGAGACGCCTGAGCACTGAAATCCGCTTGCCCCTGAGACCGGCGAGCTTGCCCGACCAGATGATCTCGCCGCCAAGCTTCAGCGTCACTTCCTCTACCGGCTTAGGGGTGTTGTTGACCACCGTCACCAGAAGCCGCGAGCACTCCGGCAGGGTCAGCCCCACCACAACCAGAAGCAAAAGAACGAAGAGCACGGCGAGGACCCGGAACAATCCGACCGCGATGGCCTTCATCTTCATTCCCGCGCCCTCGACCCTGTTCCGTCTGCTTTAGGGACCTGGTTTCCTTAGCACTGTAAACGGGAGCGTCTGCAACTGTCTATTGCGGATCGCCTCTATGATGACGTCTTCCGCCGGCCTGCCCTTGTTCTTGGGGTCGAGCGCCAGGACCCGCCCCATATGGTTGTTGTAAAGGTCCATCAGCCGTTCATCGTCGGGGTTGGGTCTGGAGATTTCGTGGGCGTCGCCGAATCTCTTGGCCATCTCCGGTCCCAGTTCCCGGGTCATCAGGAAGCTCCAAAGGGGGTGCCGGAAGGCATCCGCCGTATCGTTGCGAAGCACCGCGCCCGGAAAGAGGTTCTCTGTCATATCTTTAGCATCATCGGAAAGACGGCCCCCTTTCAGGGCATCAAGCGGATTTAAGAAAGCGACACCTCCCTGCGTTGGCCCCTTCGGATCGAAATCCAGTTCATCGAACAACTCATCACGAATCACCGGGCTCAGGGTTGGCGGCCGTACCTTTTTCTTTTTAACGGCCGCGAGTTGGAGCCCTTGCGTGGCCGCGGGCCGCCCCCCTTCCCTCGTCTCCGCGCCTTCGCCGATCGGTTTGGCAAGGGAAGAATCTGTCAGTATGGTGGATGCACGGCGTCCCATTCGCATCCGCGTCGCGTGGCGCCGCTGACTCCCGGTTTCTTCAATTGCCGTTCCGCCCAAGGGTGGCGAAAATGACGGCAGCGGCTTAGGTGTTTTCGCCGCCAGAAAACTCATGCCTCTTGCTCCTCGTATGTCATGGGATCGGAAATCCTCCGTACCGGGCGTATTGCCATCACGATGATGGCGTTCAAGGGAGGGCCGCAGCCGGGCCACCGAACAGGAGTTCCCCCAACCGGTCGAGGATATCCGGGGTGTCATCTTCATCGATACGTTCCGCCTGCACCGCTTCCGCCTCCTGCGCCATCTTCTGCGCCGCCAGTTTCACGATGCGGGCGGGGGGGAGGCCGGGATAGGCGTAGGCGTTTATCGTCCGGGCGCGGGTGAGGGTGTCGGCGGGGAGATTGATGATGAGCACGGGATCGGAATTATCGAACGCCACAAACCGCCCGGCCGCCGCGACCTGGGCGGCGGGGTCCTCCGACAACATGCCGCCGATCAGCGAATCGCGAAGCGCGGCGGGCAACATGCCGGTCCGGCGGACGAAACGGGTTTCGATGAACGCCCGTTCCTCCGGCGGCCGCCCGGCGATGGCCTCGGCAAGATCATCGAACAGGACATCGACCGCCGCCCGGTCGGCCGGATCGTCCGGGTCGGGTTTCTCGAGATTCGCCAGCAGGTCCTTGACGCGCGCCACGCCGTCGGCCCTTCTCGCGCTGTCTTCGTCTTGCTGCTTGAGCTCGGCCAGGAAGTCGGCGTACTCCGCGGCACTGATCGTCCCCTGCTCGAACTCGAAGTCGAGCTCTTCGGAAAAGGTCTGGCCGGTCGCCACCCGGAAGTCGAGATCGGCCACCGCCACCGTGTTTGCCTTATCCGCCTGTTTGGCCGCGTTCCTCGCGTTGTCCTTCTCGCTCTTGGCGATGCGGCCCAACAGGAGCCTCGCCGGCTTGGACCCGAACTCGGAATCGAAGCCGCCCTTCTGGATCAGCTCGCGGGCGTCACCGGTGGCGCCGCGCTCGATCAGGCCGTCGATGGCGGCGGTGACGGCACCGGAGCGAAGCCTGGCCCGTTGCTCCGCGGCCTCCACATCCGCGAACACGCCCTCGAATTGACCCATCAAATCGTCGACGGTGGAAAGCAGGCCGGAAAGCCCCTTGGCGTCGCGCTTCGCCGCCGCCGCGATCTCCGCCCCCGCCGCGTCGATGTTGGCGATGGCCTTTTGGTGACGCTCGAGGTTGAGGCGGTGGAGCGCGGCGGTCTGGAACCGCTCCATGGCGCCTTCCATGTTGGACCTGGTGAGATCGATGGCGTCCTGGCTGACGAGCCGGCCCCC
>JADFPK010000182.1 GCA_022562375.1 Pseudomonadota bacterium | reverse complement strand
CGCCATCGACACTTGCGGCACCGGCGGCGATGCTTCGGGCACCTTCAATATCTCCACCGGCGCCGCCCTGGTGGCGGCGGCGGCGGGCGTGCCGGTGGCCAAGCACGGCAACCGGGCGCTGTCGTCGAAGTCCGGCTCGGCCGACGTGTTGAGCGCGCTTGGCGTCAACATCGACGCCGATATGGCGCTGGTCAAGGAATGCCTGTGGGAGAACAACATCGGCTTCCTGATGGCGCCGCGCCACCACAGCGCCATGCGCCATGTCGGACCGACCCGGGCCGAGCTTGGCACCCGCACCATATTCAACCTGCTGGGCCCGCTGTCGAACCCGGCCGGCGCCAAGCGCCAGCTCCTCGGCGTCTTCCACCACCGGTGGATCGAGCCGATCGCCGAGGTGCTGGCCAATCTCGGCACCGAGCGGGCCTGGGTCGTGCACGGCGCCGACGGGCTGGACGAGTTGACCACCACCGGGGCATCTTACGTCGCCGAGTTGAACGACGGGCGCATCGCCACCTTCGAGGTCACGCCCGAGCAAGCCGGCCTCGGCCGTGCCAGGCCCGAGGATTTGAAGGGCGCGGACGCCGGGACCAATGCCAAGGCGATGCGCGAAATGCTCGCCGGTGAGCCCGGACCCTTCCGCGATATCGTGCTCTTTAACGCCGCCGCGGCGCTCATCGTCGCCGGCAAGGCGGAAGGCTTGAAGGCCGGCGTCGCCGTCGCCGCCGAGGCCGTCGATTCGGGCGCCGCCAAGGGCGTGCTCGACCGCCTTATCGACATCACCAACCGCGAGGCCGCCTGAGATGGGCGACATCCTGGCCGAAATCTGCGCCGTCAAGCGCGACCACGTGAAGGCATGCATGGCGCGCCGCCCTTTGCGCGAGGTCATCGAGGCGGCGAAGGACGCCGGCCCGCCCAGGGGATTTCACGCCGCCCTCGCCGGCGCCAGGGAGGCCGGCGGGGTCGGCCTGATCGCCGAGATCAAGCGGGCCTCGCCGAGCGCCGGCCTCATCCGCGCCGATTTCGCCCCCGAAGACCTCGCCGGCGCCTATGAGCGAGGGGGTGCGGTATGCCTTTCGGTGCTGACCGACGTTGCCTATTTTCAGGGCAGCGATGACGACCTCGTTACCGCCCGGGGGTCCTCGGCGCTGCCGGTATTGCGCAAGGACTTCATGGTCGATCCCTATCAGATCGCCGAGTCCCGCGCCCTTGGCGCCGATGCCGTGCTGCTGATCCTGGCGGCACTCGAAGATGCGATGGCACGGGAGATGGAAGAGAGCGCGCGATCGTTCGGCATGGACGCCCTGATCGAGGTCCATGACGAGGGCGAGCTTGCCCGCGCGCTCGGGCTGCGATCGCCGCTGATCGGCATCAACAACCGCAACCTCAAGACGCTGGAGACCGACCTCGCGACCACCGAGGCGCTGGCCCCGATGGTGCCCGAAGACCGCCTCGTGGTCAGCGAAAGCGGCCTCCATGACGGCCAAGACCTCGCCCGCATGGCCGCTGCCGGCGTCACCTCTTTCCTCATCGGCGAATCGCTGATGCGCCAGACCGACGTCGAAGCGGCGACGCGCGCGATTCTCGCGCCGCCGGCGGTCAGCGCCGGCAGCGGCCGGGCCACGGCCTAGACCATGGCCGAACTCACCCATTTCGACGCCAAGGGCAAGAGCCGCATGGTCGACGTTTCCGACAAGGACGAGACCGAACGCATCGCCGTGGCGGCGGGCTCGATCGTCATGGCGCCCGACACCATGAAGCTGATCACCGAAGGCGGCGTCAAGAAAGGCGACGTGCTGTCGGTGGCCCGCCTTGCCGGCATCATGGGCGCCAAGAAGACACCCGATCTCATCCCGCTGTGCCATCCCCTGGCGCTCAATTCGGTAGAGGTGGATCTGGTCTGCGATCCCGAACGAAACGCCGTCGACATCACCGCGACCTGCAAGGTGACGGGCCGCACCGGGGTGGAGATGGAAGCCCTGACCGCCGCCGCCGTCGCCGCGCTCACGATCTATGACATGTGCAAGGCCGTCGACCGGGGAATGCGGATCACCGAGATCCGCCTGATCCACAAATCCGGCGGCAAGTCCGGCACCTACGACGCCCGATGACGATTTCCGTAGACCAGGCCCGTGCCCGGATTACCGGCGCCTTCAGCCCCCTCGCCGCCGAGCAGGTCGGGCTCGAAGGGGCGCTCGGCCGGGTGCTGGCCGAGGATTTGGCGTCGCGCCGCAGCCAACCGCCGGTGGCGGTCTCGGCCATGGACGGCTATGCGGTGCGCGCCGAGGACGTGGCGAACGTGCCGGTGACGCTCAAGGTCATCGGCGAGGCGCCGGCGGGGGCGGTCTTCGACGGACATGTCGGCGCCGGAGAAGCGGTGCGGATCTTCACCGGCGGTCCGGTGCCCGATGGCGCCGATGCCATCGTCATCCAGGAGAACACCGACCTCGGCGCCGAAGCGGTGTCGGTGAAGGAAACCGTCGAGGCCGGCGCCTATATCCGCGAAGCCGGGCTCGACTTCAAGGAACACGACGTGCTTCTCCGCAAGGGCAGGGTGCTGACGGCGCGCGATGTCGGCCTGGCGGCGGCGATGAACCGGCCCTGGCTGAGCGTCCGCCGCAAACCCCGAATCGCCATCCTGGCGACCGGCGACGAGGTGGTGATGCCGGGCGAGCCCCTGGGACCCAACCAGATCGCCAGCTCCAACGCGGTCGCCCTCGCCGCCATCGTCAGCGCCGACGGCGGCGTCCCCTTCAACCTCGGCATCGCGCCGGACGACGCCGACGCCATCGGCGCCCTCGCCGAGGGGGCGGCCGGGATGGACCTCCTCATCACCACCGGCGGCGCTTCGGTCGGCGACCACGACCTGGTCAAGAAGGCGCTGGACGACCACGGCCTGGAGCTCGATTTTTGGCGCATCGCCATGAAACCGGGTAAGCCCTTGATGTTCGGGCGCCTGGGCGCAACACCGATGCTCGGTCTTCCCGGCAATCCGGTATCCGCCCTGGTCTGCACCATCCTGTTCGTGCGCCCGGCGATGGCCGTCATGCTCGGCGTCGATCGGGGGGAGGAAACAGTGAAGTCGGCGCGCCTCGGCAAGGATGTCCGAATGAACGGCGCGCGGGAGGAATATATGCGCGCGACGCTGACACAAAACGACGCCGGAGAGCAACTTGTCATTCCCTTCGACGTTCAGGACAGCTCCATGCTGGCGACCCTGGCCAACGCCGATTGCCTGATCAAGCGTCCACCCCACGCCCCGGCCGCGAAGGCCGGAGAGCGGGTCGAAATCATCCCCCTCGCCGGCGGCATCGTCAGCATTTAGCGTATTATCCGGGGCCACCTTCATGGAGGTCGTGGCCCACACGGTCGCCGAAGGGCGTCGCATTCCGGGCCTTGCGACCATTGGCGCGCGTCCGCTTTCGTTTCGCCGGTTTTTGCCGATGTTTTTTGTGTGATCTTTTGGTCACTTCGCCCTTGACGGCGGGTGAGAACTAAACTAGAACATGTACAGACGTTTTTGTTTTGTTCCATATATTGTGTTCCCAGGCCGCCGGGGGGTCAAAATGCTGACAAAAAAGCAACACGAACTTTTGCTCTACGTGAACCAGCATCTGCGCGCGAACGGCATATCGCCTTCGTTCGATGAAATGAAGGACGCGCTCGGGCTGAAATCGAAATCGGGCATCCACCGGTTGATCACCGGGCTGGTGGAACGCGGCTTCATCCACCGCCTGCCCCACCGGGCCCGCGCGCTCGAGGTGCTGCGCATGCCGGAGGGCGCGTCGGTTTCGCCATCGGCCGCTCCCGGGAGCGGCTCCGGCTTCGCTCCCAACGTCATCGAGGGCCGGTTCAGGCCCGAACTGCCTGGCAGCCAGCCGATGCCGGCCGGCGAGGTGGTGGAGCTGCCACTTTACGGCCGCATCGCCGCCGGCACGCCGATAGAAGCGTTGCGGGACCACACCGAAACCGTGGCGCTGCCGCCCCATATGGTCAGTGGCGGCGAACATTACGCGCTCGAGGTCGAAGGCGATTCCATGATCGACGCCGGCATCCTCGACGGCGACATCGCCATCATCCAGCGTTGCGACGTGGCCGAGAACGGCGCCATCGTCGTCGCCCTGGTCGATGAGAACGAGGTGACGCTGAAGCGGCTGCGCCGAA
>JADFPK010000181.1 GCA_022562375.1 Pseudomonadota bacterium | reverse complement strand
ACGCACGCCGGTGACCTTGTGGGAGGGCAGATTATCCATGACAACGATGTCGCCGGGTGTCAGCTCGGGCACCAACAATTGGGTCACATAGGCGCGGAAGGCATCCCCGTCCATCGGCCCGTCGAGCGTGGCGCGGCGCCGGAGAAACCCGAGGACCTCGTCGTGGACCCGGTTGGTGACGACGACTTTCGGCAACATCGATCGGCTTCTGCCTGTTCTTATCGCCGCTATTATTGGCCCCGGTGAGTCCCAGTCAAGGTGGCCGCCCGGCCGCCGCTTAGGGGCCGGAATAATAAGGAGTAGGTTATGACCACCACCGCCGATCGCGCCGAGGGCCAGGGGCCGAGCGCCCCGCCAGGGCTCAGGATCTACGCCCACTGCTGGACCCTGCTGCCGGTAATGGGACCTCCGGAGGCGGCGCGCTTCGCCGCGGAGAACGGCTTTGCCGGTCTCGAGCTGTTCTGCAATCCCTGCGAATTCTGGCCCGGACTGATCCCAGCCGCGACCCTGGATGCGCTCGGCGCTATCGGGCGGGACGAAGGAATCGAATATTCGATTTACGGCGGTTATACGATCAACGCCGCGACCCGGCTGCCGGAACTCAAGGCGCTCGACACCGAGACCGTGAAACGCACCCTCGAGGTGGCGGCCCATGTCGGCGCCAAGGTGCTTTGCGTCCATCCGGGCGTGGTGGTCGAACTGCGTAACCTCGAGCGAAAGGGTGTGCGGTCCCAAACCGTGCGTTTCGACCGCGAGCGGTTGATCGAGGACGCCTGGAAATCCTCCGTCGAGGCCATCGGTGGCTGGGCCGATCTGGCGGCGCCGGCGGGCGTCACCATCGTCGTCGAGAACGACGTCCACGTCCACCACACCGTGGCGACGACCGTCCAGTCCCTGGCGGCGCTGGTCGAAGCGGTGAAGCGTCCCAACGTCAAGGTCAATTTCGATACCGGCCACGCCTTCCTCGGCGCCGGTCTTACCGAAGAGTTCGATGTCCTCGAACATCTGATCGGCCACTTCCACCTCGATGACACCGCGACGCCCGATATCAGCGATCATCTGCCCCTTGGCGAAGGGACGGTGCCTTTCCCGGCGATAGCCCGGCGCCTGGGCTCCTCCGATGCCGCCCTTGCGATCGAGATTTACGCCCCGGAGCGCGCCGTCGAGGCAACCCTCGCCAGCCGCGATTACATCCTCAAGGTGATCGCCGAGGCCGAGGCGCCCGGCGAACCGGGCTGAGGCACGTCTCGGCTGCCGAGGCGGCCTGGACGGCGACCGCGCCCGGAGCCCGCGGAGCCCGGCCTGGGGGTGACTCAAGCGCCGCCGCCGGTCCTGGCGGGTCGTAAAAAATGGGCCGCGGCGTTAGCGCCGCGGCCCGATTCACTGAAGTCAGGCTGGGTTTGGGCTACATGCCCATGCCGCCCATGCCGCCCATGCCGCCCATGCCACCCATGCCGCCGCCCGGTGGCATCGCCGAATCCTTGTCCTCCGGCAGTTCCGCCACCATGGCCTCGGTGGTGATGAGCAGGCCGGCGACCGAGGCCGCGTCCTGAAGGGCGATGCGCACCACCTTGGTCGGATCGATGATGCCGGCCTTGACGAGATCGCAATATTTCTCGGTCTGGGCGTCGAAGCCGAAGTTGGTGTTCTTCTGATCGAGGAGCTTGCCGATGACGACGGGACCGTCGACACCGGCGTTCTCGGCGATCTGGTGGGTCGGCCGCCGGAGCGCGCGGCGGACGATGTCGACGCCCACCCGCTGGTCGTCATTGGCCGGCTTGAGCTTGCCGAGCGCCTTGGTGGCATAGAGCAGCGCCACCCCGCCGCCGGGCACGACACCTTCCTCGACCGCGGCGCGGGTCGCGTGCATGGCGTCATCGACGCGATCCTTGCGCTCCTTCACTTCGGTCTCGGACGCCCCGCCGACGCGGATGATCGCGACGCCGCCGGCGAGCTTCGCCAGACGTTCCTGCAGCTTCTCCTGGTCGTAGTCCGAGGAGGTTTCCTCGATCTGCGTGCGGATCTGTTTGCAACGGCCCTCGATGTCGGCCTTCTTGCCGGCGCCGTCGACGATGGTGGTGTCGTCCTTGGTGATGATGATCTTCTTCGCCGTGCCGAGCATGTCGAGCTCGACGTTCTCGAGCTTGATGCCGAGGTCCTCGCTGATCACCTGGCTGCCGGTGAGGATGGCGATATCCTCGAGCATCGCCTTGCGCCGGTCGCCGAAACCCGGCGCCTTGACCGCCGCGATCTTGAGTCCGCCGCGCAGCTTGTTGACGACCAGCGTCGCCAGCGCTTCGCCTTCGACGTCCTCGGCGATGATCAACAGGGGCCTGCCGGCCCGCACCACCGACTCGAGGACCGGCAACAGCGCTTGCAGGTTCGACAGTTTCTTCTCGTGCAGCAGGACGAAGGCGTCCTCGAGCTCGACCTCCATGCGCTCGGCGTTGGTGATGAAGTAGGGGCTCAGATAGCCGCGGTCGAACTGCATGCCCTCGACCACCTCAAGCTCGGTCTCGAGGCTCTTGGCCTCCTCGACCGTGATCACGCCCTCGTTGCCGACGGTCTCCATCGCCCGGGCGACGAAATCACCGATCTCCTTGTCGCCGTTGGCCGAAATGGTGCCGACCTGGGTGATCTCCTTATTGGATGAGACCTTCTTGGAACGCTTCGAGATATCTTTGACCACCGCCTCGACCGCCATATCGATGCCGCGCTTGAGGTCCATGGGGTTAAGCCCGGCGGCGACCGCCTTATGACCCTCGGTCACGATCGCCTGGGCCAGCACGGTCGCGGTGGTCGTGCCGTCCCCGGCGATGTCGCTGGTCCTGGTGGCGACCTCGCGGAGCATCTGCGCGCCCATGTTCTCGAACTTGTCCGAGAGTTCGATCTCCTTGGCGACGGTCACGCCGTCCTTGCTGATCCTCGGCGCGCCGTAGGCCTTTTCGAGCAGCACGTTGCGTCCCTTGGGACCGAGCGTCGCCTTGACGGCGTCGGCCAGTATGTTGACGCCGTTGAGCATTTTCGCCCGCGCCTCGGAAGAAAATTTAACGTCTTTCGCAGCCATATCGGGTTCTCCCTCCGTTCAAGCGGCTTTACGTTTCTTGGCCGACGACTTGGCGCTCTGGAGCACGCCCATGATGTCGGACTCTTTCATGATGAGGAGTTCATCCCCATCCAACTCGACTTCCGTGCCGGACCACTTGCCGAACAGGATCCGGTCACCGGCCTTGACGTCGAGCGGCTGCAATTCGCCGTTCTCGTCGCGGACGCCGGAACCGACGGCCAGGACCTCTCCTTCGGTCGGTTTCTCTTGTGCCGTATCGGGGATGATGATGCCACCGCTGGTCTTCTCATCCTGCTCGATTCGGCGCACCAGCACGCGATCATGTAAAGGTCGGAATTTCATCTGATACCTCCGCAAAGAAGATTTTGAATTCGTTGGGTTTTTCTATTACCAGGAGGCTGATTTTAGCAGTTACTCCCGGCGAGTGCCAAAAATAAATTGGGGTGACCTTAATCGCTTGTCAAGGGAGCTATGGTAAAAAATTCGATAACCTGCCGCCACCCTGACGACCACGCCGCTGAAGGGATGGCAAGTCCTTGTTAGAAAAGGATTTAACAGCCACGGGGCGGGTTGTTGGACGATGGCGCGGCGGCCGGTGGGCGGCGTGCAAGGGCCCGTGGGGCGATAGGATGGCGATGGCATGGGTGGCATGGAATTACAGCTACGGGGCTATCGGCTGACGACGGCCGAAATCCTCTATCATTTCCCCGACTATCCCCGCCTGTTACAGAGCTTCATCTGGCAGGAATATGACCTCGCGCCCGGTTACCCGGTGCTGCGCAAGTTCCTCGATTTCTGGGAAAGCAACATCGAAGGCCCGGTGCATTCCGTCAGGGTCGCCAGCGTCGCCCTGATCAAGCCGCCCGGAATTCGCCTGGTGGACGCCTGTTTCACGCTCCATTGACCCCGCCGCCGCCTTCGCCGGCGTCGGCCGGCGGGTGGCGGCGCTACCCTTCCCCGGGTTTCTCTCCCGATTCGTCTGTTTCCGCCCCCGCGATCGATGGCTTTGCCGGTATAAGGTGGCGAAGCGTGTCCACCGGACGAACGGTTGTCCGATGGTGGCGGGGCCCATATATGTTGATATATGTTGACTTGGGTTAAGTCGCCGCTGACTGGCGACCAG
>JADFPK010000180.1 GCA_022562375.1 Pseudomonadota bacterium | reverse complement strand
ACGCCCGAGCCGATCCCCCCGCGGGCGAGGCGGGATCCTGCCGGGAAAGTGAAATTTGCCCATTGCCTGATAATTACCTATTAAATTACAATATCTTAGTGGATTTGTTAACCTGTCCTTAGATTTTTCCATCTATCCTGCGATGTGGACGTGCCGGTGCGGCTGCTCGACCGGCAAGTCCTTCAAGCCACCCGTTGGAGGGCCGAGGGGATGTTTAGGACACGGATTCTCGGGCTGTTCTTTGCCCTGCTGTATATCACCTGGAGCGCCCCATCGGCGATCGCCGAGGACGGGCTCTGGGAAAAATACAGTGCCGCCGGGCGCCAGGCGCTCGAACAAAGGGATTTCCCGGCCGCCGAAAAGCAGTTCGCGGCGGCGCTCGGCGAGGCCGAACGCGATGGGCCTGAAACCGCGCGTGTGGCCACAACCCTCTATAGCCAGGCGGAACTTCTCGCCGCTCAGGGAAAATATGCGCAAGCCGGGCCATTGGTGCGCCGCGTCCTGGCGATCCGGCAAAAGGTTCTACCGCCGGACCATCCCGACCTCGCCATCAGCCTCGCCACCATGGCCGCGGTTCACGTCAGGGGTCACAAATTCGCCGAGGCCGAGCCGTTGGCCACCCGCGCCCTGGCCATCCTGGAAAAGGCCGTGGCGGCGGATGATCCGCGCCTGGCCAAGGGTCTCAACATGGTGGGCATGTTGTACACCATGCAGCGCAGGTTCGCCGAGGCCGAACCGCTCGCCACCCGCGCGTTCACCATTCGCCAGGGCGCCCTGGCGGTCCATCATCCCGATGTCGCCGAGAGTGCCAACAATCTCGGATTCCTCTATTTGATGCAGAAGAGATTCGGCGACGCGGAAAAATTCCTCGCCCATGGGCTGGGGATCCGCCGGAAGGCTCTGCCGGCGGACCATCCCGACATCGCCCAGAGTTTGAACAATCTGGGGGCGCTCTACACCCTCCAGGGCCGGCATGCCGACGCGATCCGATACATCGAAGCGGCGCTGGCCATCCGGGAGAAGGCTTTCGGACCGGAGCACGAATCGGTGGGGCAGGCGCATTATAATCTCGGTGTGCTGTACCAACTCCAGGACCGGCCCGACAAGGCCGAACCCTACTACCGGCGCGCCCTGGAGATTAGGCAGAAGGCGTTCGGGCCGATGCACCCCCTGGTCGCCGATACGCTCGAAAACTACGCCGTGTTGCTGATGACGACCGGACGCATGGGGCAAGCCATGCGGTTCAAGCAGCGCGCCGCCAGGATCAGGGCACAACGCAACTAGACCGCCGGGATACGGCCGTAACCGCCGGGATCGCCGAGGTCGCGGGTCGCCCTCAGTCGCGCGCCACGCACATGGCAAGCCCCATGCCGCCGCCGATGCACATCGTCGCCAGCCCCTTGGTCGCGTCCCGCTTCTTCATCTCGTGAAGCAGGGTCACCAGGATGCGCGCGCCCGAGGCGCCGATGGGATGGCCGAGCGCGATGGCGCCGCCGTTGACGTTGACCTTGTCGCCATCGAAGCCGAGCTCCTTGGCGACGGCGCAGGTCTGGGCGGCGAAGGCCTCGTTGGCCTCGATGAGATCGAGATCGGCGACCGACCAGCCGGCCTTGGCCAGCGCCGCCCGGCTGGCGGGCACCGGCCCGGTTCCCATGTATGCCGGATCGACGCCGGCCTGGCCCCACGACACGATGCGCCCAAGCACCTCGGCGCCGCGCGCCCGCGCCGTCTGGCGCGACATCAGCACCACCGCGGCGGCGCCGTCGTTGATGCCCGAGGCGTTGCCGGCGGTGACCGTGCCGTCCTCGGCGAAGGCGGGCCGGAGCTTCGAGAGCGCATCGACGGTGTTGCCGGGACGGGGATATTCGTCCTTCTTGACCACGTCGACGCCCGCCCGCGTCTTGACCGTCACCGGCACGATCTCGTCGGTGAACCGCCCGGACAGGTGCGCCGCTTCCGCCTTGGCTTGCGAGGCGGCGGCGAAGGCGTCCTGCTCGTCGCGGGTGATCTGGTAGCGTTCGGCCACGTTCTCGGCGGTGGTGCCCATGTGATAGCCGTTGAAGGCGTCCCACAGCCCGTCCTTGATCAGGGTGTCGACGAGCGCCATCTCGCCCATCTTGCGGCCGTTCCTGAGATGGGCGCAATGGGGCGCCAGGCTCATGTTCTCCTGGCCGCCGGCGACGATGATCTCGCCCTCGCCCTGGCCGATCGACATCTGCCCGAGGATGATCGAGCGCAGCCCCGAGCCGCAGAGATGATTGACGCCGTAGGCCGGCACGCTATCGGGCAGGCCGGCGCCGATCGAGGCCTGACGCGCCGGGTTCTGGCCCTGCCCGGCGGTCAGCACCTGGCCCATGATGACCTCGGCGGGCTCGTCGGCGGCGATGCCGGCGCGCTTCATCGCTTCTTTGATGACGACGGCGCCGAGAGCGGACGCCGCGATCGTGCTCAAGGCGCCGTTGAACGCGCCGATCGGCGTGCGGGCGGCGCCGGTAATCACGATATCGGTCATGGGTCGGCTCCTTTCGGCTGAAACATCGTGAACCCGATGATCCCGGATATCTATAGGAGAGATGGGAGCCAGGGGCGCGCGCTTTGAACGCCTACGCCGTCTCCTCGATCGCCTCGCCGATGGCGCCGAACAGCTCATCGATCTGGGACTTCTCGATGATCAGGGGCGGCGATATGGCGATGATGTCGCCGGTGTAGCGCACCAACACGCCCTTATCGAGACAGCGCAGGAAGACGTCATAGCCCCTGGCGCCGGGCCCGCCGGGCGCCGCTTCCAGCTCGATCCCGGCGACCAGGCCGAGGTTTCGGATATCGGCGACACCACCGAGATCCTTGAGGCCATGCGCCGCGTCCTCGAAGGTACCGGCAAGCGACGCCGCGCGGGCGAACAGATCCTCACTGGCGTAAAGATCGAGGGTGGCCAGCGCCGCGGCGCAGGCCAGCGGATGGCCGGAATAGGTGTAGCCGTGAAAGAGCTCGGGCAGGGTCTCCGGCCCGGACATGAAGGCGTCGTGGATTTCCTTCCTCACCAGCACCGCGCCCATGGGGACGGCGCCGTTGGTCAGCCCCTTGGCGATGGCGATGATGTCGGGGACGATGCCGAGATATTCGGCGGCGAAACTGGCGCCCAAACGCCCGAAACCGGTGATGACCTCATCGAAGATCAACAGGATGCCGGTGCGGTCGCATATCTCGCGCAGCCTCTCGAGATAGCCGACGGGCGGGATCAGCACCCCGGCCGAGCCCGCCATCGGCTCGACGATCACGGCGGCGATGGTCGAGGCGTCATGCAGCGCGACGATGGATTCCAACGCCTCCGCCAGATGCGCCCCCCATCGCGGCTGGCCGCGGGAGAAGGCGGCGTGCTCGAGGCTATGGGTGTGGGGGAGATGGTCGACGCCGCCGAGCAACATGCCGAAATTCTTGCGGTTGTTGGCGATGCCGCCCACCGACATGCCGCCGAAACCGGCGCCGTGGTAGCCCTTTTCGCGTCCCACCAGCCTTTGGCGCTGGCCCTCGCCCCGCCTGTGGTGATAGGCGATGGCGATCTTCAGCGCGGTGTCGACCGATTCCGAGCCCGAATTGGTGAAGAAGGCGTGATCGATGTCGCCCGGCGCCATTTCGGCGAGCCGGTCGGCGAGCTCGAAGATCGCCGGATGGGCCATCTGGAAGGCGGTCGAGTAGTCCATGCGCCTGGCCTGGGCAGCTATGGCCTCGGCGATCTCGTCCCGGCAATGCCCGGCGTTGACGCACCAAAGGCCGGAGCAACCGTCGAGCACGCGACGCCCGTCCGCCATGCCATAGTGCATGTCCTTGGCCGACACCATGAGCCGGGGCGCCGCCTTGAACTGGCGGTTGGCGGTGAACGGCATCCAGTAGGCCTCGAGATCGTTGCGTCCAAGCGCGGTGGCCGCATCCGTCTGGGCGGTAGGGGCGTCGGTCATGGCGCCATTCTCCCTGTTCGATCCGTCGTCAATTTCGCCCGCTAAAACTAGGCATGGCTCAAGCCCGAAGCAAGGCGAAATGGCGCCCCGCGCCCACCCGCGGCGCCCCGGCGTTTGCGACGAGAAGCCCCGGTTCCAAATAATGATTTCTAGTATTGTGGTTAATACTTATAGTTAACAGTTAACTAAAATAATTTATTTGTATTTGTTTGACAGTTGATTAATAATATTTTAAAATTATCTATGATTTTATCTA
>JADFPK010000019.1 GCA_022562375.1 Pseudomonadota bacterium | reverse complement strand
AACCGAGGACGTTGGCCGGCGTCACCGCTATCCGGTCAAGTCGCTCAGGGGCGATTATTTCCGCGCCGGCGCCGGTGTGGCGTTTTGCACCCCGGCGCTCCTTTTCGCGCCGCCGTTCAGCGTTGTGTTCCTGCTCTTCGGCGGCCTCGCCGCCATGTTCATCGTCTACGGCCTGCGCGCCTGGACACGGCAAATGACGGTGGTGGACGTGACCGAGACCGTGGTGTCGGCCGCCGGCCCGAGGATCATCAGCGGGCGGCTTGCGTCCCGCGTCACCCTGGCCTGGGACGAGGTGCGCGCGATCAAGCTCAGCTACTATTCGACCAAGGGGGACCGGACCGAGGGTTGGATGAACCTCAAGCTCAAGGGCGCCGGTGAGATCCTCAATGTCGCGTCCGATATCGATGGGTTTCCGACCATCGCCGCCAAGGCCGCGGCCACCGCCAAGGCCAACGGCGTTGCCCTGAGCGAGGCCACCGTCAGCAACTTCGCCGTCCTCGGCATTACCGCCAGCGTCACCGAGGCGCCGGGGCCGGAGGAGTGAGAGGGCCGGGACGAGAAGCGCCTGGCCGTGGCGTTCACGGGAGGTTTGATCGAAAGATTGAATTGGCGTAAGAACCGATGAATTCGCCCCGTTGCTTCCACCATTGGATGATCGTTGGCGAAGGGGCGGAGGGAGTTGTTGTAACCGTCATGCGTCGAACACGTACTGCCCGCGCTCCCTGGATCTACTTGACCCCGGATTCGTTGTTCCATGGATTTCCCGGGCGATGAATCCCGCGGGCCATGGATCGTAGGAATTCGTTTGCCTCGACGGCCTTCGCCATGGGCGCCGAAACCGTCCGGCCGGCCGGGTCCGGGCGATGACCGAAATCCTCAAGGTCAACGATCTCAAGATCGCCTTCAAGATCCCCGGCGGCGAAGTCAAGGCGGTCGATGGCGCCAGTTTCAGGGTTCGTCAAGGATCGACGGTGGCGCTGGTCGGTGAGTCCGGTTCCGGCAAGTCCGTCATCTCGCAGGCGATCATGGGCATCCTGCCCAGAAACGGCGCCATCACCGGCGGCGAGATCCTGTTCACCAATCCGCGGCCGGCAAAAGAGACGGCGGCGGGGAACGGCGGCCGGGCGCCGCCGGGCACCGTCGACATCGCTAAATTGGCGCCGGACAGCACCGGTATGCGGGCGATCCGGGGCAAGCGGATCTCGATCATTTTCCAGGAGCCGATGACATCGCTGTCGCCGCTGCACACCATCGGCGACCAGATCCGCGAGTGCCTGCACCTGCACAGCGATGTTAGCCAGAAGGACGGCCGGGGGATCTGCGCCGAGACGCTCGACCTTGTCGGCTTCCCCGACGCCACGACGGCGATGCGCACCTACCCGTTCGAGCTTTCGGGCGGGCTGCGCCAGCGGGCGATGATCGCCATGGCTCTGGTCTGCCGCCCGGCGTTGTTGATCGCCGACGAACCGACCACGGCGCTTGACGTCACCATCCAGGCCCAAATCCTGAAACTGATCCGTGACCTGCAGTCCGAGCTCGGCATGGCGGTCTTGATGATCACCCATGACCTCGGCGTGGTCGCCAACGTCGCCGAGGAGGTCGTGGTTTTGTACCGCGGCAGCGTCATGGAGAGCGGCACGCTGGAGGACATCTTCAACCGCCCCGGCCATCCTTACCTCCGGGCGCTGTTAAGGGCGGTGCCGCGTTTCGGCCTCGGGCCCGACGAACGGTTGACGCCGATCCGCGAGATCAAGTTCCGCTCGGCCCAGCTGTTGGCCTCCGACGTTCGCCGCTCCGATGCCGGTCCCGGCGCCCTCGTCACCGCGCGCGGCCTGACCAAGAGGTTCAAGATCCGCAAGGACCTGTATTTCGGCCGTGGCGCCGACCGGCTGGTGACCGCCATCGATGACGTCGACTTCGAGATCCGGCGTGGCGAGTGTCTCGGCCTGGTCGGCGAAAGCGGCTGCGGCAAGACGACGCTGAGCAAATGTCTGGTCGGGGCGGTGACGCCGGATGAAGGCGAGCTCATCTTCAACGACGCCGGCCGGCCGGTCGATGTGATCGGCCTTAGCGACGCCGAGCTGATCCCCTTCAGGCGCAAGATCCAGTTCATCTTCCAGGACCCTTTCGGGTCGCTCAATCCGCGGATGACCGTCTTCGACATCGTCAATGAACCGTTGCTCATCCATGGCATCGGCGATAGCGCGATCCGGACCGAGATGGTGAAGGAGCTTCTGAACCTGGTGGGCCTGGATATCTGGGCGTTCAACCGCTACCCCCACAGTTTCTCCGGCGGTCAACGCCAGCGCATCGGCATCGCGAGGGCGCTGGCGCTCAAGCCCGAGCTCTTGATCTGCGACGAGCCGGTCTCGGCGCTGGATGTCTCGATCCAGGCGCAGATCCTCAACCTGCTGAAGGATTTGAAGGAGGAGCTCCAAGTCACCTATCTGTTCATCTCGCACAACCTCGCGGTGGTGAACTATATCGCCGACAGGATCATGGTGATGTGCGCCGGCAAGATCGTCGAGGTGGCGCCGTGCGAAGTGCTGTTCCGCGATCCCGTCCACCCCTACACCAAGGCGCTGCTGGCGGCGATCCCGGAGCCCGATCCGGCGCAACGGCTCGATTTCGACGGGCTGATGGAGGGAAAGGCCTCGGATCCGGCCTGGTGGCCGCCGCCCTTCACCGTCTCGGCCGATGCCCGACCGAGGCTCATCGCCCTTGGCGAGGATCATTTCGTTAGGGCAACGGACGACACCGGCCTCGGGCGGGGATCGAAGGAATTATCGTAATGACGGTCGAGCTAATCAGTACTTACTTTCATCGAAGGGTGACACCATCATGTTCACATATCTGATCCACCGCGTGTTCATCATGGTGCCGACGCTGCTTGCCATCAGCGTCCTCATCTTCGTCATCATCCAGCTGCCGCCGGGCGACTATCTGACGACGCTGGTCAACGAGTTGCGGAGTCAGGGCGAGACCGTCAACCAGGAAAAACTCGAGTTCCTGCGCCAGCAGTACGGCTTCGACAAATCGCTGGTCGAGCAGTACCTGATGTGGGTCGCCGGTATGGCCGAGGGGGATTTCGGCTACGCCTTCGAGTACAACCTGCCGGTCACGGAGGTCGTCGGCGACAGGCTGTTCCTGTCGATGATCGTCGCCATCGGCACCATCATCTTCACCTATCTGGTGGCTTTCCCCATCGGCGTCTATTCCGCCACCCATCAATACAGCGTCGCCGATCATACCCTTACCTTCATCGGCTTTCTGGGGCTGGCGACGCCGAATTTCCTGCTGGCGCTGATATTCCTCTATTTCGCCAACGTCACCTTCGGCACCTCGATCGGCGGATTGATGGACCCCAGCTACATCGACGCCCCCTGGAGCGTGGGCAAGATCCTATCGATTCTGGAGCATCTCTGGATTCCGGTCGTCGTCATCGGCACCTCGGGCACCGCCAGTATGATTCGCCGACTGCGCGCCAACCTCTTGGACGAGCTCGACAAGCCTTACGTCGTCACCGCCCGGGCCAAGGGACTGCCGCCGTTGAGGGCGCTCAAATATCCCCTGCGCATGGCGCTCAACCCCTTCATCGCCGACATCGGCAATCTCCTGCCCCAGATCATCTCCGGCGCCACCATCGTCGCCGTGGTTCTGTCGCTGCCGACGACCGGCCCGCTGCTGCTGCGGGCGTTGCAAAGCCAGGACATGTACCTCGCCGGTTTCCTGCTGATGTGCCTGGCGGTCCTCACGGTGATCGGGGTGTTCGTCTCCGATATCGCGCTGGCCGCGCTCGATCCTCGCATCCGCCTGCACGGGGGCCGTTCGCGATGAGCTCTAGCGGCGACCAAGGAGCGGACGGCCCGCTCGATCATTTCGTCTCGACGGTCCCGTTCGAACCGGAAGTGACGGAGACGATCACGCCCGAGCAGGAACGCTATTACCTCGCTTCGCAATGGCGGCTGATGTGGTGGAAGCTCAAGCGCCACCGTCTGGCGGTGATATCGGGGGTCGTGCTGCTGGTCATGTACGGCTCCATCCTGATGAGCGAAATCCTCGCGCCCTATAACCTGCACAGCCGGAACTCCGCCTTCATCCACGCGCCGCCGCAAGCGCTTCATCTGTTCCATGAAGGCCGATTCGTCGGACCCTTCGTCTACGGCACGACGGCCCGGCTCGATCTCGAGACCCTGAAGCGGGAATACCGGGAGAATCCCCAAAAGGTCCAGCCCCTGCGGTTCTTCTGTCTCGGTGACGGTTACCGGTTCTGGGGCCTGATCGAGGGGCGATTCCACCTGGTCTGTCCGGCCGAGGGCGGCACCTTTTTCTGGCTCGGCACCGACCGGCTGGGGCGGGATATGCTCTCGCGCATCATATACGGCGCGCGAATCTCGCTGACCGTCGGCATTATCGGCATCACCATCAGCTTCGTCCTCGCCCTGTTTTTCGGCGGGCTTGCCGGTTATTACGGGGGCTGGATCGACAGCGTCGTGCAACGGCTGATCGAAGTCCTGCGCTCGTTTCCCGAGTTGCCCTTGTGGATGGCGTTGTCGGCCGCCCTGCCGGTGACCTGGAGCCCCATCTTCATCTATTTCGGCATCACCATCATCCTCGGCCTTCTCGACTGGACGGGCCTGGCGCGGGCCGTGCGCTCCAAGCTCTTGGCGCTCCGCGAAGAGGACTTCTGCACCGCCGCCGTCCTCATGGGCGCCAAGCCCCGGCGGGTGATCGGGCGCCATCTCCTGCCCAACTTCCTGTCTCATCTGATCGCGTCGGCGACGCTTTCGATACCAAGCATGATCCTCGGCGAGACCGCGCTCAGCTTCCTCGGCCTCGGTCTGCGCCCGCCGATCACCAGTTGGGGGGTGCTGCTGAACGAAGCCCAGAACATGAATGTGGTGGCGCTTTATCCCTGGCTGATGCTGCCCGGCGTGCCGATCGTCGTCATCGTGCTGGCGTTCAATTTCCTCGGCGACGGTCTGCGCGACGCCGCCGACCCCTATCGTTAGAGCCCGGCGCGGCGGCGCTCAACTCGCCAGCACGACGATATCGAGGGGCTCTTCCATGCCGACGATATGGCGCCGGGGACGCCTCTCCGGCGGCGCCTTGGGCGCGTACCCCTGGGCCAGGGCCTTCTCGTAAGCGCCGGCGGTCGCCAGCGCCCGCACTTTTTCCACCTTGGTGTGCTTCTCGAGCTTGGCGCAGACGTTGACCGCATCGCCGATGACCGTGTACTCGAGCCGGGTCTCGTCACCGACGGCGCCGAAGACGATGCGGCCGGTGGCGACCGCCGCGCCGATTCTGAGAGGCTCCTTTCCTTCGCCCGCCCGTTCGGCGTTCCAGGCGTCGACCGTCTCCATCACCTCGTCCACCGCCCTGATGGCGTCCGCGGTGTAGGTCTCCGATGTCGACGTCGCCCCGAAGGTCGCCATGATGCCGTCGCCGAGAAACTTGTCGATGGTGCCGTTATGGCGCTGGATCACCGGCACCATGCGCGACTGATACTGGGCGAGAAGGGCGATGAGATCGTTGGCCGGCATGTGCGCCGCCAAGATCGTGAAGCCGCGCACATCGACATTGAGGATGGCGGCATCGCGGTTGATACCCTGGCCGGCCTTGACGCGCGCCTCCGACGCCGTGATCCGCTTGGCGATCTCGGGCGCGAAGAAACGCGACAGGTCCTGGGCGGCGGCGCCCTCCGCCACCGCCCGGACCAGCAGCCGCCGGGCCCGGGTGATGGCGACGGCGATGATGGCGGTCACCAGCAGGATGGAGATCACCTTGTCGAACTCGGCGCCGAGCAGGATGGAGTTGGTGGTCATGTAGCGGACGTAATCCCGGGTGATCATGGCGCCGCTGGGATCGGCGGTGGCGGCGTAGAACGCCATGACCAGCCAGCCGATCGCCGCCACGAAACCGGCGAGCACGACATAGTGAGCCTCGAATCTCAGGGCCCGCAAGGCGATGAAGATGAAGACATAAAGCAGCGTCGGCGCCTTGAGGTAAAAAGACGGCGGTTGTTCATACTGCAGATGGAAACTCCAGATGGTCCCCAACAGAAGCGTCATGTCCAGGACCACCGACACCGACAACAGCCAGTTGGGCAGCCGTGAACGATAGGCCACGACGATACGGACGACGGTAAAGGCGAAATAGGCGGTCAGGGCCCACGGCACCGGCGCGAAGCCGACATCGGCGGGGAAGGCCTTGGGCGCGACGGTATAAAGAATGGCGAAGATGAAGACGACGGTAAGCTGGACCCAACCGATGAGAATCTCGCTGGCGTCCTGCTGATCACGGATCGCCGTCCGCACCCGTTCCGGCAGATCGGCTTCACCGGACTGTCCGAGCACCCGTATGATCCAGTCCATGATGATTCACCGCGCCTGTGTTGCGATGCCGGCGGGCCATCATAGCGCGCCTGGGCCTCACGCCGGGTAATAACCTCGTGAACGGCTCCTGAGCACCGTCATCTCTTCCTCAGCCACAGGCTTGTTTCGAAAGCGCCGTCGGGCAGGCCGATCTCGCCAATCACGGTTTCCGCCAGCCGATCCCACATCCGGGTGGCGGCGTAATGGCTGGCGAACAGCACCTCGAAGGCTTCGCCCCCGGTCAACAGGGCGGCGACGGCGTTCTGTTCGTTATAGGCGCGCCAGTCCCATTCGCGGGGATAGGCATCGGGCAGGAAAATGTCGTGGAAATGCACCCATAGGCCCCGAGGCGCCCTCGGCAAAAGGGTATTCAGCACCATATCGACATCGCTGCCGGGCATCAGGATGTGGCTTGAATCGACGACCAGGAAATCACCCGGCGACAGGGCGTCGAAGGGGGCGCGGCCGGCCTCCTGCACGGTCGTCTCGATGATCTCGATGCCCGGCAGGTCGACGACCTTGCGCGGCGCCGGGTCGATGGTCGTGATGTGGCACTCGAAACCCCCGTCGGCGACCGCTCTTGCCAGGAAACGGGTCGAATAACCGGCGCCGATCTCGACGATGCGCCGCGGCCGGTATCGACGGACCAGGGCATAGGCGGCGGCGGCGTCCAAGCGTGAAAACAACCCCTGGCGAAAGTGGGGCCTGGCGCCATCCGCCCCGCCGCCGTCGCCGGCAATGGCGCGCAGCGCCGGCGCGCATGCCTCGATTTCGTCGATGACGGCGCCAAAGCTTTCCCCTGCGTCGGCGAATATCTCCTCGACGCCGGCGAAGGACACGGCGGCGGCGCTCGCCGCTTGTGCGGCATAACGGTAGGGAATGAAAAAACCGAGCGGCTTGATTCCCAGCACCGTCGACAGGCCGGCCACGAGCCGTTTGGCGCCGGGTGAAAACCACTGGCGGAACCGCAAACGCCGACGCCTTCGGCGGCCCTGGACGCCGGTCCCCGAAAGCCCGGTCGGTCTCGCATTCACGGCCTTAGGATCAATCCCTCGCGGGCGACGACGGCGCCTGGATGCATCCGGTCGACCGCCTCGGCAATGCGGTCCATGAAGGCATCGTCATGGCTGGGTTCGTGGTGAAACACGGCGTAGCCTTTCACCCCCGCCGCCTCGCACAGCCTCGCCCCTTCCTGCCATGTCGAATGCCCCCATCCCTCGTACTTGGGGTATTCGTCGTCGGTGTAGGTGGCATCGTAAATCAACAGATCGGCCCCCTCGATCAACCGCAATACATTCTCATCGGGGGTGCCGATGACGTGTTCGGTGTCGGTGACGTAGCACACCGACTTGCCGGCGAACTCGATGCGGTACCCCGTCGCCCCGTTGGGGTGGTTCAAGGGAGTGGTCTTGAGAGTGATGCCCGGCGCCGGGTTCAAGGTCTCGCCGGCCTTGAAGTCGTTATAGGCGATGTCGGCGCGCATGGCGTCCGGTGGTATCGGGAAAAGCGGATCGATCATCATCGAGCACAGGACCTCGCGGATCGTCGATTCCTCCTTCAGGTGACCGGCCCATAGACGCAACTTGTTGCCCGGCACGAACACCGGGGCGAAAAACGGCACGCCGCAAATGTGATCGAAATGAGTGTGGGAGAAATACAGATCGGCGTCCAGCGGCGCCTCAAGCTGGCTGCCGAACACCCGCGCGCCGGTACCGCAGTCGAATATCAAAAGGCGCGAACCGCACCTGACCTCGACGCAAGACGTGTTGCCACCGTAGCGGAGCGTATCGCCGCCGGGACAGGCGATGGAGCCGCGCACACCCCAGAACCGGATCCAGAAATCGTCTTGCTCGGCCATAGTTTCCTAATATCACGCGGCCGCGCTCGTCGACACGCGGCCACTGCCATGTAGTGTGCAATAGCGGGACGACAAGGAAAAGGGGAATTTTGAAATCGGCGCCTGGCGGCTTCGTCGCTTTTACGGCGCCAGGCGGTATCCGCCCCTGTCGGTGATGAGAATTTCCGCCTCCGAGGGATTGCGCTCGATCTTCTGGCGCAACCGGTAAATATGGGTCTCGAGCGTGTGTGTGGTGACGCTGGCGTTGTATCCCCATACCTCGTTGAGGAGTGTCTCCCGACCCACCACCTTGTTTCCGGCGCGGTAGAGGTATTTGAGGATCGCCGTCTCTTTTTCCGTCAGCCGGACCTTCTTGTTGCTCGCGGTGTCCAACAACAGCTTGGCGCTGGGGCGGAAATTGTAAGGACCGATGGTAAACACCGCGTCCTCGCTTTGCTCGTGCTGGCGCAGTTGGGCCCGCAGCCGCGCCAGCAGCACGCCGAGACGGAACGGCTTGGTGATGTAATCGTTGGCGCCCGAATCCAGCGCCAGTATGGTATCCGCTTCCGAATCGGCGCCGGTAAGCATGATGACAGGGGCCTTGACACCGGCGCGGCGCATCAGGCGGCAGACTTCGCGCCCGTCCATGTCCGGCAGGCCGATATCGAGGATGATGGCGTCGAAATAATCGGTTTTGACGATTTCGAGCGCGCTCAGACCGGTGTGCGCCTGAACGGTCGAAAACTCCTCGTGAAGCTGGAGCTGTTCCGCCAGGGACTGCGCCAAATCCTCATCGTCGTCGACCAGCAGAATGTGCTTCCCCGTCATCATCGCACCATGGCGCTAGCTTTCGGCCCCCCTGAAGCGCCCTTGGGCGCCTGGTTCGAACTACTGCCCGCCAAATCATACATCACTGGGAGCCAAACGGAAATCCCGCCGACAGCCTCGCGGACGACCGGCGCCGGGGCCGAAAAATGCGGGAGTCGCCTTTTGAAAAGGCCCGTGATACACCAAATAACCGACTGCTATCGGCGGTCGCGCCGAGCGAACGACCGAGACGCGCCGGTTTCGTAGGCTTTACATCAACCTCCAGGACACCATGGCGAAACAGGCCTCCACCGAAGTCGTTGCCGAGACCCGGTCGCCGGGCGCCCTCCTGAGCGTCGACCGCGTGATCGCCGATCTGCGCCGGGGAGAGGTGGCGGTGATCGGCGCGGAAGGGGGCGCCTCGATCCTCGTTCAGGCGGCCGAGGCGGTCACGCCGGGCAGTCTCCGGCGCCTCGAGCGCTTGAGCGGCGCGCCGCCGGCGCTATCGCTGACCCGGCGCCGGGCGGCGACACTCGGCCTTTCATCCATTGCCGCCCCCCTTACCGCCAAGGTGGTGACGTTCGAACTGGCCCCGGGCATCGCCGCCCAGACGGTGCGCGATATCGCCGATCCCGCGGCCGCCATCGCCATCAAGCCACCCCGGCCCCTGGATGTGCGCTCGGCCGATCTCGGCGCCTGTTGCTCGGCGGCGGTGGAGCTGACCAAGCTTGCCCGGCTGCTGCCGGCGGCGCTGACGGCGCCGGTGGACCTCAAACCGGGGCAAGACGCCAAGATTTGGGCCGGCGGCGAAAACCTGCTTTTCGTAAAGGCGACGGACATCGAGGCTTATCAGCAAAGCGCCGCCAGGTCGCTGCGCCCGGTGTCCCAGGCGCGGGTGCCCCTGACATCGGCGGAGAACGCCCGCATCGTCGCCTACCGTCCGAGCGACGGGGGAATCGAGCATCTCGCCATTATCATCGGCGAGCCGCGGGCGGACGCGCCGGTGCTGACCCGGCTGCACTCGGAATGTTTCACCGGCGATCTGTTGGCGAGCCTGCGCTGCGACTGCGGCGACCAGCTCCGCGGCGCCATCGACAAGATCGCCGAGGCCGGCAGCGGCGTGCTGGTCTATCTCGCCCAGGAAGGGCGGGGTATCGGCCTGGTCAACAAGCTCCGGGCCTATCGACTGCAGGACGACGGCTTCGATACCATCGGCGCCAACGAGCAGCTGGGCTTCGACGCCGACGAACGGGTCTATCTGCCGGCGGCGGAAATCCTCCGGGATCTCGGATATTCCCAGGTGCGGCTGTTGACCAACAATCCGGAGAAGGTCGCGGCGCTGGCGCGTTGCGGCATCACCGTTGTCGAGCGCGTGCCCCACGTCTTCCCGGCCAATGCCCATAACGAGGCATATCTTCGCACCAAGGCCACGCGCGGCGGCCATCTGTTCTAGGGCACTGGCCGGCTAGCTCGAGCGCGCCCGTTCCCTCAAGCGGCGGCCCCCGTCCGGCTAGGCAAGTTTTGCCGGCCGGACGCCTGCCCTTGCCGCCCGCCTTCCCCGAGGCCTATTGAAAATCCAGGGTTTTCCCGTGGCACCGCTCTTGCTTTTAAAGGTGCAAAAGAAAAGGTGCCCGCCATGCCCGCGGAATTTTCAGTCCTGCCCACCCGGCATCCCATCGACCCTGCCGTGGAGGCCGCCCTTGGCGTCCCCGCCACGGGCCGGATACCCCATGACGGGGCCGGTCCGCCGGCCCTCGACGGCCAGACCACCGGCGATGAGGACGAGCCTTTCAGCCTGTGGGGCAGCGACGGGTTCACCTTCGGCGACATTTTCGACATCATCAACCCGCTCCAGCACATCCCCATCGTCTCGACCCTTTACCGGGCGATCACCGGCGATGACATCGCCGCCGCCCCGAAGGTCGCGGGCGGCGTCTTGTTCGGCGGCGTCATCGGTCTCGTGGTATCGATCATCGACACCGCGATCGAGCAGATCACCGGCCGAGACACCGGCGAGCACCTCTTGGCCCTTCTCAAGGATGCCGATGTCTCGGGCGAAGTCCTCGTCGCCGATGAAGACGGTGGTTTCGCATCGGACCCGGTAGAGGTCGGCGAGGCGGAATTCACCGGCGTTTCCGAGGTCTCGGAGATGATCATCGAGATGGATCGGCAAAGGTCCGACGCCCTCATTTTCGCGGCGGCTCCGGTCACGCCGGCCAATGGGAATCACGCTGCCGTCGAGATCAGACGCCTGGCGATTTCGGGCGCCGGCGGCCGGGCGATAGCATCGGCCGACGCCGATGCCGCCGCCGGAGAGATCGAGCCCTCCCGCGGCCGGACGGTCGTCCGTGGCGCCATGACGGCGGCGAAGGCCGCTTCGCTCGAGGATATCGGCGCCAACGCGACGGGAATCCCCGATCGCGCGTTGGAACTGCTGGCAACGATGGCCAGGGCGGGCGTGCCGCTCGACGATCCGAGGGCCACGGCGGCCATTCCGGGGCTCCCCCCGGGGCTCCCGAAGGCGATGCCCGGCGCTGGCGCTGGCGGCCTCTCTCCTTTTGCCGTCGCCAACCAGGCCCTTTGGCCCGGCTCGATCGCCGAGAGCGGCGGCAAGGACGCAAACAAGCGCAAGGATGGGAACGGGCCGACGGCCGATCGAGGGTTGGTCCAGGCCATGGGGCGGGCGCTCGATCAATACAATATGAGCTCGCGCCTCGGCGCCGCCGGCCCCCGCGTCAAGGTCAATTTCTGAAAAACCGGGCGCGTCCGGGACGAATAGCCGTTTGGCGATGGCTTTCGGCGGCGCTATAACCGGGCGATGGACATCCGGGTGGCAACGGGCGCGCCGGGCGATGCTGCGTCAGGGGCCGACGGCGCGGCGGCTTGGACCCTGACGTGGAACACCCAGGCCGTGCCTTGCGCCGTCGGGCGGAGCGGCGTCGCGGCGGATAAACGCGAGGGCGATGGCGCGACGCCCGCCGGGTGTTTCGCGCTCCGCCGGGTGCTCTATCGCGCCGACCGCTTGGAGGCGCCCGACACCGCCTTGCCGAGCGGCCCGATCGGGCGCGATTATGGCTGGTGCGACGATCCCGCGAGTGGCGATTACAACCGCCTCGTCCGCTTGCCGTTCGAGGCCAGCGCCGAACGTCTTTGGCGCGACGACGGCATTTACGACGTCATCGTCGTCCTCGGCCACAATGATCAGCCGCCGCGACCGGGGAAGGGCAGCGCCATTTTCCTTCACGTCGCAAGGCCCGGCTATGGGCCGACCGAGGGCTGCGTCGCGCTGGCGCTTGGCGATCTTTTGCGCCTGTTAGGCGATTGCACCGGCAACGACCGGCTTTGCGTCGGCGGCGCCGGCGACGGGGATAGGGCGGGTCCGGCTCCTTGATGGGGAACAGGCGCGACGCGCCGGCGTTGGTGAAAAGGATCAGGCCGCCCCGCCCGAGGCCTAAGCGGGGCCGGTCTCACGGGCGCCGAACACCGCCCGGCCGACGCGGACATGGGTAGCGCCGAAGCGTACCGCGGTCTCGAAATCGGCGCTCATCCCCATGCTGAGGATATCGATGCCGTTGCGCCGGGCGATCTCGCGCAACAGGGCGAAGTGCAGCGCCGGCTCCTCGTCGATCGGCGGAATACACATCAGCCCGGCGACGGGAAGCTTGAATTCCTCCCGGCACAGGCCGATGAAATCGTCGGCCTCTTCGGGCCCGATGCCCGATTTCCGGGCCTCCTCGCCGGTGTTCACCTGTATGTAGCAAGGCACGCGCCGGTCCGAGCGCGCCATCTCCGCCGCCAGCGCGCGCGCCAGTTTCTCCCGGTCGACGGTCTCGATGACGTCGAAAAGCGCCATCGCATCGCGCACCTTGTTGGTCTGCAACGGCCCGATGAGGTGAAGCTCGACATCCGCATGCCGGGCCTTGATTTCGGGCCATTTGGCCTTGGCTTCCTGCACCCGGTTCTCGCCGAACACCTTGTGCCCGGCCTCGAGCGCCGTCAGCACCTTGGCCACCGGTTGCGCCTTGGAGACCGCGATCAGCGTTACCGCCGCGCCGCGCCGTCCCTTGGCCTCGGCCGCCGCCGCGATCCGCGCCCGCACCGTCGCCAGATTCGTTGCGATATCGGAACAATCTTGGATTTGCCGCATCTCGTCCACCATGGCACTGTGCGATCCGCAATTTCAGCCTTGGAGACCGCCCCGTCGCGGCTTCATCCATGACCTTAGCAGAGCGGGCGATCCACCTCAAACTACGGCGTCGACGGCGCGGCCTCGCACCCGGCCAACGCCGGCGGCCGGACCTGCCGCCGTTGATCCTGATGACCGATGAGGTGCGTCTCGGCGACCCGGACGCGGCAATTTTCGCCCTGCCGCCGGGCAGCGCCGTCATCTTCCGTCATTACCGCGCCGACGACCGGCGCGCCATCGCCACAAGGCTCGCCGGGATTTGCCGGCGGCGGGGGTTGAAGCTGCTGATCGCCGGCGACGCCCGCCTCGCCATCGAGGTCGGCGCCCAGGGGCTGCATCTGCCGGAATATCTCGCCCGGCGCCTGGCGCGCCACCGCTGGGGACGGCGCGGATCGAGGCCGGACTGGCTGATTACCGTCGCCGCCCATTCCCTTATCGCCCTGCACCACGCCCGGCGTCTCGGCGCCGACGCCGTACTGCTTGCCCCGGTGTTCGCCACCGCCAGCCATCCCGGCGTCCGGCCGCTGGGGCCGTTGCGCTTCAGCGCCTGGGCCGGCCGGAGCGCGGTGCCGGTCTATGCGCTTGGCGGCGTGACGGCGGCCAATGCAGGGCGTCTTGCGGCCAGCGGCGCCGCCGGCATCGCCGGCATTTCGGGGCTTTCGGGCGCCGGGGAGGAAGTGGCGGCGGTTGACCGCAAGCCATCGACGGGTTAACCAGTGGACGAACCCCGGAGCTCTTAAGCACCGGTCGTATTAGAACCATGGCACAGGAAATAACCAGCTTCGCCGACATCCTCGCCCCGGTTACGCCGGAGGAGTTCTTTGCCGTCTATTACGGCAAAAAGGTGCTCCACGTCCCCGGCGCGGCCGACAAGTTCGCCTCGGTCATGTCGTGGGCCAGGCTCAATGACATCCTGAATATGACCGGGATCTGGAGTGGCGCCTCGCTGCAACTGGTTCTCGACCGCGAAACCGTGCCGCCAGGCGAATACTGCCGGCCCGCCGCCGACCGGAGCACCGGCGGCGAGGTTTTACAGCCCGACCCGGCGCGGGTGACCGAGCTGATCCGCCGCGGCGCCAGCGTCATCGCCAACGATATCGATTCCCTCGATGCCGGCCTGAGGGCGACGGCGAATGCCATGGAGGCGGCGCTGGAAGCCAAGGTTCAGGCCAATCTCTACTGTTCCTGGCAGACGCACCAGGCCTTCGACACCCACTTCGATACCCATGACGCCTACGCCCTTCACGTCGAGGGCGAGAAGACCTGGCGCATCTACCAGGGCCGGTTGGAGGACCCGGTGGCCCATCCCGCCTTCAAGACCCTGGGCCAGCCCTACCACGACAAGGCCAGGGGCGCGGTCAAGACGGAGATCACCATGCGCCCCGGCGATCTCCTCTACATCCCGCGCGGGGTCTATCACGACGCCGTCGCCCTCACCGAAGGCACCGTTCACGTCACCTTCGGCGCCACCGCCGTGATCGGGCTCGATTTCCTGAGCGCGCTGTTCGAACGCGCCATCCACGACCCCCTGGTACGCGCCAACATGCCCAGGCTGTCCGGCCCCGGCGGCGAGGCGGCATACGACGAACACCTGGCCAGGCTTGCCCGCCGCCTCGGCGAGATCGGCGGCGAGCCCGAGATGATCGGGAAGTTCAAGGAACACCAGCGCCGCTACGGATATTCCCGCGGCGGCTACGACTTGCCCGGCGAGGCGGCCGCCGCCGGCTACCGTGTCACCGCCAAGGGGTGCAAGGTGGCGGAGGAAGGCAATGGCTTCGCGCTCAAGGGTTCCGGCGGCACGGTTCCGATCCCCCCCGGCCAGGACGAGTCGGTCGCCTGGGTGATCGGGCGCGATCGATTCACCCGCGCCGAATTCGACGCCGCGTTTCCCCAAACGCCGGCGCCCGAAAGGGCCCGATTGTTGCGCGATCTGGCCTCGATGAAGGTCATCGCCGCGCTCTGATTACCCTCGGGGCCGGGCTTGTCGCGCCCAGCCGTTCGCTTTAGACTTTCAGCCTATTTCACTCCTTGGGTGCGAGACCGCCATCCTTGGCTGGAGCCGATATTCATGAGCGGCACTGACAACGGCAACGGCCCGACGCCGGCCTTCAGCCGGCCGGAGCCGGCT
>JADFPK010000018.1 GCA_022562375.1 Pseudomonadota bacterium | reverse complement strand
AATCGCTGTTGCCCTCGCCATAGACACGCGGCTGGCGCTCAGGCAACGCCGCGCTCTGCCGCGGCACCCCGGGAATCTCGGGCACCCCGGTGACGGGGAGCCTGATCGTCGCCGGCGGGCCTTCGCCACGCCGAAGCGGCTCCGGCCGCACAGGCGGGGCGGTCGGCGCCACCGCCACGGCCGCCGGCCGGGTCGGCGATGCCGGCGCCATAGCCAGAGTCCCAAGCGATGGCGTGAACGGCTCCGGCGCCGCCAAGGCAGGGGCCTCGGCGCCGCCCTCATCGGCCGGCGCGGTCGCCCCCGACATGGCGCCGGCCCTGCTCCGAGACGAAGGTTCCGGCGTACTCATGGAAGCGGTTTCCGGCGGCGGCGGGCTCGTGGTGGCGGGTTCCGGCGTGCTGATGGAAGCGGTTTCCGGCGGCGGAGACCCCCCGGGCCCCGGCTCGGCGCCTCCCGCGGCGTCCGGCGGCGGCGGCTTGGCTATTGCCTCGGGCGGCTCTTCCTTTACCGGCTGAGACGCGGCTTCCTGTTCACCGGCGCCCGCCTCGGGCGCCGCCGGCGCCTTGGTTGGTTCCGGGGCTGGTTCCGGGGCTGGTTCCGGGGCACCCGCTTCCGCCGCCGGGGCGGCGTCTGGCGCCGGCGCATCCGGCTCATCGCCCGAGACCAAGCTGGCAAGCTTCTCCGGCACCGCCGGGATGAGGTCGGAGATGGTGATATTCTGGGTCGAGAGATAGTACCAACCGCCGTAGGCGAAAACCACAAGCACCACCGAGATCAACAGGATGGCGCCCCTGGGGATGCGGCTTTCGGTGATGACCTCGGGAAAGACGAGATCGGTCTGGCGCTCCAGCCCCGAGGCCTGCTCCTTGAAGCATCGCACCACTTCATCGGGGTCGAGGCCAAGGTGGCCGGCATAGGCGCGGATGAAACCGATGGCATAGGGCGCCCCGGGCAATAGGTCGAAATGGTCCTCCTCGATCGCCTCGAGGAAGACGCGCCTGATGCGCAACACCGACGACACATCGGCCAGTTCCTGGCCGAGTTTCAGCCGTGCGTCCCGCAACTCCGCCCCGATCGACGGCGCGTCCTTGCCCCGATTGGGGCCTTGGCCGTCATCGGGCTTGTGCCCGGGCCGATGATCCAACCGGTCCATTGATGGCCCTTGTCGCTGCGCCATAACCAGCGCTCCTGCCCCTGACAACCGCCAAATATTGCCGTGATGCCGATGGCGCCTAGTTGCTCACGCGATCCGCCGCCCCCCAGGGCGGGCATGAGCCCATGTCAGAGCAATATATCTACCTAGTTTGGCAGGCCTCGGCATAAATTCAACTTTGTCATCGGCGAATAGCGTCCTGTTAACCAAAAAAGTCAATAACACGCAACGATTTATATGATCACACCGTGTTCCTTGGCGAAGAGGCGAAGCCGGTCGCTGACGCTCGAATCGTGAAGCGTGAGCAACGGCGGCAGGACCTCGCGCACCTGTTCGACGTTGAGGCTCCGGATCATCGCCTTGACCGGCCCGATCGACACCGGCGACATGGAAATGTTGCTAAATCCCAATCCGATCAGGGCCATGGCCGCCAGCGGCCGGCCCGCCATTTCGCCACAAAGCGCCAGCGGCACGCCGGCTTTTTGGCACTGGCGGACCAGGGTGTCGAGAAGCGTCAGAACGGCGGGAGAGAGGTCATCGTAACGTTCCCCGACATGCGGGTTGTTGCGGTCGGCGGCGAAAAGGAACTGCAACAAATCGTTGCTGCCGACCGACAGGAAATCGACCTTTTCCAGCAACGCCGGCAATTGGAACAACAGGGCCGGGACCTCCAACATGGCGCCGACGCTGATCCCGTCGGGCATCGGGCCGTCCTGGGATCGCCGGTCGTCGATCTCTGAGTCGAGGATCTGCCGCGCCCTGTCGAATTCCGCGATTTCGGCGATCATCGGGAACATGATCCGAAGCGGCCGGCCCTCGGCGGCGTGCAGCATCGCCCGGATTTGATTGCGCAGCATCTCGGGACGGTCGAGCGCGATGCGAATCGCACGCCAGCCCATGGCGGGATTTTCCTCGCGCACGCCGTCGAAATAGGGCAGCAGTTTGTCGCCGCCGACATCCAGGGTGCGAAACACCACCGGCTTGCCCTTTGCCCTTTCGAAAATCTTGCCGTAGAGCTCGATCTGGGCCTCGACATCCGGATAGGTCTCTCGCACCATGAAGGGGATCTCGGTGCGATAGAGGCCGATGCCCTCGGCGCCGGTCTCGTCCAGGTGCGACACCTCGATCTCGAGTCCGACGTTGACGTTGAGCGAGATTTCGACCCCGTCGCGGGTGACGGCCGGCTCGTTCCGGATCGCCGCGTAAGCCTGCTTGCGTTCCGCCCGCGCCCGCATGGTGTCGGCGAAAGCCTTGCTGATGTCCTCGCGCGGGCGGATGAAGAGTTGGCCGTTATCGGCATCGACGATCACCGGATCGAGCTCCTTGATCTTGCCGAGCACGTCCTTGACACAGCCCAATACCGGAATGTCGAGCGCCCGGGCGACGATGCAGACATGGGCCGTCGGCGAACCTTCCTCGAGCACCAGGGCGCGCAGACGGTCGGGATCGTAATCCAGCAGTTCCGCCGGCCCCAGGTTGCGCGAGATCAGCACCACGTCGTCGGGAAGCTCGCGTTCGGGCTGTCCGTTGGCCCCCTGAACGAGGTGCTGTGACAGGCGGTTGGCGAGATCATCGAGATCGTCCAGCCGTTCGCGCAGGTAGGGATCGCTGATCTGGGCCATGCGCGCGCGGGTGCTTTCGCGAATCTGCTGGACCGCCGCCTCGGCGGTGAGCCCGGTCTTGATCGCGTCGCGGATGCGGCCGAGCCAGCCGGTGTCGGCGGCGATCATGCGGTAGGCTTCCAGCACGTCGCGATGTTCACCGGCCGACGCCAGCCGGCCCGCCGTCATGACCTTCTTCAGCGCACTGTCCATGCCGCGAATGGCGTCCTCGAGGCGCCTCAACTCTTCCTCCGGGTCTTCGGCGACGATTCTGCGGATCAAGATGTTCGGTTGGTGCAGGACCGCTGTGCCGGTGGCCAACCCGGCGTTGAGCCGCATCCCCTCGAGGCTCACCGGCAACAACGCCTCCCTCTCCGCCGCGAGTTTCTCCTCCGGCGACACCAGCTCGCCGCTGGCCACGAGCTCGGCGAGCACCATGGCGGTGATCTCGAGGGCCTCGACCTCTTCATCGGTATAGTGGCGCCAGGTCTTGTTCTGCACCACCAGCACACCGATGACGCGTCCGCCGCCGAGGATCGGCACGCCCATCAGCGAATGGTAGATTTCCTCGCCGGTCTCCGGCCGGTAGGCGAAAGAGGGATGGGACTGGGCGTCGGACAGGTTAAGCGGCAGGGCGTGGACGGCGATGTCGCCGACCAGGCCCTCGCCGACCCTGAGGCGGGTGTGGTGGACGGCGGTGGGGTTCAGTCCTTCGGTGGCGAAAAGTTCGAGCGCATCGCCGGCGCGCCGGACATAGATCGAGCACACTTCCGCCACCATGTCGGCGGCGATGATCGTCACCACCTGGTCCAGGCGCTGCTGGGCCGAGGCCGGACCGGCCATGACGTCGCGAAGACGCCTGAGCAGACGGCGCGGTCCTTCGAGGGCCGGGCTGAGTAGGGTCATTCGGCCGCCTCGCTCGATTCCCTGGCGAGAAAAACGGCCGCGGCCTGATCGACGAGCTCCTCGATGATCTCGGCCGTCGGTTGCTCCTCCTTCACCATGCCGACACTCTGTCCCGCCATCAGCGAGCCGTTCTCCGTGTCGCCATCGATCACCGCCCGGCGCAGGGCGCCGACCCAGAAGTGCTCGATCTCGAGCTGCGCCTGTTTCTGATCCAGCTCGCCGCCCCGGAAACGGGCGATGACCTCATGTTGGGCCTCGATGAAACGTGCGCTGGCCTCGTTGCGCAACGCCCGTACCGGGATGACCGGGAACTTCGGGTCCACCTGGACGGAAGTCACCGCATCGCGGGCGGAAGCGCGGATGAAGGCCTGCTTGAACCGCGGATGGGCGATGGATTCGGTGGCGCAGACGAAACGGGTGCCGAGCTGGACCCCCGACGCCCCCATCTCGAGATAGGCGAGAAGCGCCTCGCCACGGCCGATCCCGCCGGCGACGAACACCGGCACCTCGCGGATCACCGGCAGGATCTCCTGGGCCAGCACGCCGGTCGACACCGGTCCGATGTGCCCGCCCGCCTCCATGCCCTCGATGACGATGGCGTCGACACCGATGCGCACCAGCTTCTTGGCGATGGAGAGCGCCGGCGCGAAACAGATGACCTTGGCGCCGCCGTCCTTGAGGCGGGCGATGGTCGCCGACCGGGGCAGCCCGCCGGCCAGCACGACGTGGGAGACGCCCTTGGCGATGCAGGTATCGCAAAGCGCCTCGAGATCGGGGTGCATGGTCACGAGATTGACGCCGAAAGGCTTATCGGTCAGCGCCATGGTGCCGTCGATCTCGTCCGCCAGTTGATCGGGCGCCATGGCGCCGTTGGCGATGACGCCGAAGCCGCCGCCGTTGGAAAGCGCCGCCACGAGATGGCGTTCGGAGACCCAGGTCATGGCCCCGCCCAAGATGGCGTAGCGGCTGCCGAGGCACTCCAGGCCGCGGCGCCACAGTCCGTCCAACCGGTCGCGGGCCAGCTTCGGGTTCATCGGCTTAAACGGCGTCCAGACGATAGGCGCTGTGCAGGGCGCGCAACGCCAGCTCGGTATATTCCTCGGCGATCAGGACGCTGACCTTGATCTCGGAAGTGGAGATGACCTGGATGTTGATGCCCTTCTCCGCCAGGGTCTTGAACATCATCTGGGCGACGCCGGCGTGGCTGCGCATGCCGACCCCGATGACCGACACCTTGACCACGTCGGGATCGCTGTTGAGCGCGGCATAGCCGAGTTCCGCCTGCCTGTTCTCCAAGATCTTGAGCGCCGGTTCGAGATCGGCCTGGGCGACGGTGAAGGTCAGGTCGGTCGCCTGGCCGTCCTCGGAGACGTTCTGAACGATCATGTCGACGTTGATCGAGCCGTCGGCGAGAGGACCGAAGATGCTCGCCGCGACGCCGGGGCGGTCGGGCACGCGGATCAAGGTGATCTTCGCCTCGTCCCGTGAATAGGTAATGCCGCTGACTAATTCCTGTTCCACGATCTCATCCTCATCTACCACGAAGGTGCCGGGCGCCGAATCGAAACTCGATCGCACCTGAAGGCTCACGCCGTGCTTCATCGCCAGCTCGATGGATCGGCTATGCAGTACCCTGGCCCCCAGGGAGGCCATTTCGAGCATCTCTTCATAGGTGATTTTATCGAGCTTGCGCGCCTTGGCAACGATACGCGGATCGGAGGTGTAAATGCCGTCCACGTCGGTGAATATGTCGCACCTCTCCGCCCCCAGGGCGGCGGCCAGGGCGACGGCGGAGATATCGGACCCGCCCCGGCCCAGCGTGGTGACGCGATTGTCGGTGCCGACGCCCTGGAAACCGGCAATCACCGGCACCTCGCCGTTATCGAGGCGCCGGTCGATTTCGGCCGTGTCGATCCCCTCGATGCGGGCCCGGCCATGGGTCGAATCGGTGTTGACCGGCACCTGCCAGCCGAGCCACGAACGGGCGCTGACCCCAAGGTCCTGCAACGCCATCGCCAGGAGCCCGCTGGTGATCTGCTCTCCGGTGGCGACGACGACATCGTATTCGCGGGCGTCGTAGAGGTTCGCGATCTCGCTGGCCCAATCGACCAGATGGTTGGTGACGCCGGCCATGGCGGAAACCACGACGGCCACCTGGTTGCCGGCGTCGACCTCCGACTTCACGTACTCGGCCACGGACTTGATACGGCCGATGTCGGCGACCGAAGTGCCGCCGAATTTCTGAACGATGCGTGCCATTTCGACTTTCCCGGCCGCGGAGCACCCGCGGTGAGCGGGCAAAGCGCCTAATCCGTTTGCGCCTCAGCGCGGTCCAGCCACCGATCTTCGCACTCCAAAAATTGGGCGCGAACCGCTTGCCGCTGCAAGGGCGCGTATACATACTCTGTTAACTTGCCTCAGGCAAGCCCGCCCGGCGGGCATTGGCCCGGTGAGCAGGGTCCGGCGAGCATTGGAAGGAGCACGAAAGGTGCGCGAGGAGACAAGCGGTGATGGCCTGAGGGACTCGGTCGACGCCGGCGAGATCGCGCGATTCTCGGCCCTGGCCGAGGAATGGTGGGAGCCCAAGGGCAAGTTCAGGCCACTCCACGCGCTGAACCCGACCCGCCTGGCGTTCATTCGCCAACGCCTGATCTCTCATTACCGCCGCGATGAGAACGAGGCGCGCCCGCTCACGGGCTTGAGCCTGCTCGATGTCGGCTGCGGCGGTGGGCTGTTGACGGAGCCGATGACGCGCCTCGGCGCGCGCGTGCTCGGCATCGACGCCGGCGCCGAAGCCATCCGCGTCGCCGGCGCCCACGCCACCGAAGGCGGCCTCGCCATCGACTACCGGTGCCTGACGGCGGAGGCCCTGGCCGCCGAAGGACACCGTTTCGACGCCGTCCTCAACATGGAGGTGGTCGAGCACGTCGCCGATCTCGACGCCTTCCTCGGCGCCAGCTGTACCCTGTTGAAACCGGGAGGGGCGATGGTGGTGGCGACGCTGAATCGGACGGTCAAGGCCTATGCCTTGGCCATCGTCGGCGCCGAATATGTGCTCGGCTGGTTGCCGCCGGGCACCCATGACTGGCACAAGTTCGTGACCCCGCCCGAACTCACCGCCAGGCTCGCCAAGGGCGGTGTCAAGGTCACCGAGATGACCGGGGTCGTTTACAACCCGTTGTCGGACCGCTGGAGCCTGGGCCGTGACCTCGCGGTCAACTACATGGCGTTCGCCATCAAGGAAGGGTAGGGGGTTTGGCGGCTTGCACGCACGGGCGGCGGCGGGGACACCTCGACCTTATGGGCGACTTTATGGGCGCCACGGTGTGGCCCGCGATCCTCATCGCGGCGCTTGGCCTGGCCGTCGGCATCCCCGGCGCCGGCGCCGATAAGATCCGCCTCATCGACGCCCACAGCCAATTCGACCGCGACGTCGATCCGGAAGACATCATCAGGCTGATGGACGAGGGCGGCATCTCCCGGGTTATCCTGGCGGTCCGGGGCGGGGCCAAGGCGGGAGATTTAAGAGCCTTGGCCCGACGCCATCCCGGCCGGATCACGCCGGCGGTCCGGACCAAGGGAGGCATCTATCGGCGGAATCGCCCGAGATATTACAAGCGGCTGGAAAAGCACTTGGCGATGCCCGGGTACGGCGCCATGGCCGAGGTGATCCTGTGGCACGCCGAGAAAGGAAACCCGGACCGTCCCAAGGCGCCGGAGGTGGTGGTTCACCCGCAAGACGAGAGGGTCCAGGTCGCGCTCGGGGCGGCGATCGAGCGGGGCTGGCCCTTCATCATTCATATCGAATTCGCCGCCGCCGGGTCGGACCGCGATGCGTTCATGGCCGAGTTCGAAGCGCTGCTCACCCGGCACCCGGATCACCCCTTCGCCCTCATCCACATGGGGCAACTCGAGGCCAAGGACGTCCGCCGCCTTATCGAGACCCACAAGAACATTCATTTCCTGACCTCCCACGCCAACCCGATCGTCACCGGCAACTCGCGGCAGCCCTGGATCGATATGTTCGACGACGATTTGCTGGCGCCTGTCTGGAAGGACCTGATGACCCAATACCCGGACCGGTTCATCCTCGCCTTCGACAATGTCTGGGCGCGTCACTGGGGCACGGTTTATCTCCGCCAGATTGCGCTGTGGCGCCAGGCGCTGGCGGCGCTTCCCCACGAGGCGGCCCACGCCATCGCCCACGGCAACGCCGAACGGCTGTGGCGCCTTCCGCCGGCGCGTTGAATAGGAACGCCGGCGCGAAAGGATATTGGGGACAGCGGATATTGGCGGCGTTATCGCTTCCCCTTGCGCTTCTTGAGCGCCGCCTGGATGTCGCCCGGCAGGCCGGCGTTGAAGCCCATGACCTGCCACTGGGTCACTTCGAGCTGCCTCTCGATCAAACCGATATGCTGCTTGAAATTCTGCTCCAGATGCCACTCCTCGGCCTCGGCCAGCAAAAAGCAGATGTGCAGCTCCCCGTCGACGATGTCGGCCTGGGGCTGGTGCATGTTGTAGATCGAGGGACGGCCTTCGAACAGGGATGCGTCGCCCTCGATCGGAATGGCGATGGTGATGGCCTTGAATTTGGCGATGTCCCCGGCCGGCAGATCGGCGGCTTCGAACTCTTCCGCATCGCCGGGTCCGAGGCGGCGCTCGGCGACGAAATAGGCCTTGTCGAGGCTGAGCCCCGGATCATTCATGCGGAAACGGGCGAGGAGAGAGGCGAGGAGTTCATCGCCATTCGCCTCGCCCACCTCCTCGGGCCTCATCGCCTCGATGGCCTGGCGCATCTCCTGGCGGCGCGCCTCGAAGATTTCGTCGAGGTCCGTCCCCGAGAAAAGGTAGTTGCCGGCTATGTACATTTTTCACAGGGGGGCGACCGTGACAGCGCCCCGGCGCGCCGGCGCCAGGACGAGCTCATGCGTCGCTTTGCGGCAGGCGCGGCAGGCGGTGGAATTCGATCCCTTCGTCCTCGAGGTCGCCGGCCTCGATATCGGTCGCCTCGCCGTAGATGCCGCGCTTCTCGGTCTCGCCGTAATGGATCTTGCGCGCTTCCTCGGCGAAATTCTCGCCGACGTAATCGCAATTCTCTTCGACCTTGTGTTGCAACGCCTCGATCACCTGCTTGGCGGCGGCGATCTGCTCCGCTTCGGAGTCTGGCGCCGAGTTCGACGACGGCCCCTCGCCCTCCCGGCGCCGGGCGAGTTGGGGCGCCATCGGCGCCTTGGTGATCTCACGGTTGGCGCAAAGCGGACAAACGATCTCACCGGTCTTGCTTTGGTCGGTGAAGGTATCGCCGTCCTTGAACCAGGCTTCGAACACGTGGTCCTTGGCGCATTTGAGGTCGAATAGAATCACGTGCGGAACCTTTTGCCCTCGGGGCCAGAACCTTTTGCCCTCGGGGTACCTCTCTGTTATCAAAATATGCCGCCCACTGGCAAGCCTACATCCTTAATATATATGGCGAAGTCCACCGTCGAAACAACTTCCGACCACGGATGTAAGACAAATACGCGGCCCCGATCGATGTCCGCCAAGACCTCCCACCCGCAACATCCGCCCTCCCCATGGGTCAGGCGCTTCGCGCCGCTGATCCCGAAGGTGGGCGGCGCCAAAACATGGGTGCTCGACCTCGCCTGCGGCGGCGGGCGTCACACCCGCCATCTCCTCGAACTCGGCTACAAGGTTCTCGCGCTCGACCGTGACGTCGGCGGTCTCGCCGAGATCGAGCCCGGGCCGGACCTCGAGATTCTCGAAATCGACCTCGAGGACGGCGGCCCCTGGCCGCTGGGCGAAAGACGGTTCCACGGCGTCGTGGTGACCAACTACCTCCACCGGCCCCTGTTCCCGGCCCTGCTGGCGGCGATAGAGGAAGGCGGCGTGCTGATCTACGAGACCTTCGCGCGGGGCAACGAGCGCCACCACCCTCCGCGCAATCCCGATTTCCTCCTGAACAGCGGCGAGCTTCTGGAACTGGTGGGTCCCCCGTTCCACATCGTCGCCTTCGAGCAGGGCGTGGTCGAACGCCCGCGCACGGCCGTCATCCAACGCATTTGCGCGGTCAAGGAAGCGGCCGGCGGCGATGATGGCCCGCCGCCCCATCCACTGACGCCGAGCATTTGAGCCGGCAGGCCCGCCGCCCTTATGCCTCCTTGGATGCGCCGACGGCTTCCCGCCTGCCCCCGGCGCGATCCGCTGCATCGGCGTCCGCCGCCTCGGGCTCGGTGAACGGGCGGTCATGGCCGAGCGACGGGATCATGCGCCTGGCGTCATCGACCTTGGCCGGGTCGATCTCGGCGATGATGATGCCGACCTCGGTGCCGCCGTCGGCCAGCACCTCGCCCCAGGGATCGACGATCAGCGAATGGCCGAAGGTCTGGCGTCCCTCGGCATGCTCGCCGCACTGGGCGGCGGCGATGACGTAACAGCCGTTCTCGATCGCCCGGGCGCGCAAAAGAGTGTGCCAGTGGGCCTCGCCGGTGACGCGGGTGAAGGCCGAGGGCACCGTCAGGAACCGGGCGCCGGCCTTGGCGAGAGAACGGTAAAGGGCGGCGAAACGCAAATCGTAGCAAACCGTCATGCCGAGCGCCCCCCACGGGGTCGCGGCCACGACGGCGCGTCCGCCCGGCTCGTAGATCGCCGATTCGCGGTACGATTCGCCGCCCGGCAGATCGACGTCGAACATATGGATCTTGTCGTACCAGGCGACGATGGCGCCGTTGGCATCGAGCAGATAGGACCGGTTGGCGACCTTGTCGCCGGGGAGCTTCACCGTTAGCGATCCCACCAGCAGCCACGCGTCTGCGTCCCTGGCAAGGGCCTGGAAGGCCTCGAGCGCCGGGTGCGCGTCGGCCGGCCGGGCCTTCTCCCTGATCAGCCGGCCCCTCGGCTCCAGCATGGATACGTTTTCCGGCAGGGTGATGAAATCGGCGCCGGCTTCGCCCGCCTGGCGCACGAGCTTCCTAACCGTCTCGATGTTGGGCCCGATCTCGCGGCCCGAATTGGTCTGCACGCAGGCAAGCTTGAACGTCGTCATCACATCGCACCTTATACCATGGGGCGGACGACACGGGCGAGGGTGAGGACGTCGACGGCCGCGGCGCCGGCGCGCTTGAGAACCTTGGCGCAGGCGGCGGCGGTGACGCCGGTGGTCAGCACGTCATCGATCAACAGCACCCGGCGGCCGGTAAGACCCGCCTTGTGTCCGGCCTTGACGGCGAAGGCGCCCTGGACGTTCAGCGCCCGCTGGGCACGAGAGAGCCGCCCCTGGGACCGGGTGTGTTTCTTGCGCACCAATAGGTCGGGAACGATGGCGACGCCGGAAGCCCGGGAAAGGCCGTGGCCGAGCAAGGCCGCCTGGTTGTAGCGCCTGGAAAGCAGCCGCAACCGGTGGAGCGGCACCGGCGCGATGATATCGGCGTTGCCAAGCAACGCCGCCCCGGCCCGCGCCATCCAGCCGGCGAAGGCCGGCGCCGCGTAGGTGCGGTCCGCGTGCTTGAAACCGAGGATGAGGTCCCGGCTTCCCTCGTCATACCGCATCACCGCGCGGGCGCGCTCATAAACCGGCGGGCGGCGGATACAGTCGCCGCAGATGGCGTCCTCGCCGTGATCGTACTCGAACGGATAACCGCACCGGGCGCAGAGCGGCGGGCCGAGGAAATCCACCCTCTCCCAACATTCGGCGCAAAGCGTCCCCGGCTGGTCCACCATGCGGAAGCAGCCGAGGCACTGGGGCGGCAACAGGGCGTTGATGGCGACGGCCGGGATGCACCGGGCCGTGGCGCCGAGTTGGCGAAGGAGTCGCATCGGCGGCCATCTGACGCCCGGCGCTTCGCTCTGTCAATCGCCCCCCGCGCGAAGCGCGATATTACCCGGTGCGCCGGGCGTTGCCGCACATCTCGCGCCACCGCCGCCCCCTTCCTCCGGGCCCGGGAAAATGCCATATAGCAACCATGGCCGATGACCGAGCGCCGTTCGACCGCAAGTCGGTCCGCGCCCACCGCGACCGCGCCGCCGAAAATATCGGCGAGCATGATTTCCTCCTCGGCGAGGTGGCGGCGAGGTTGAGCGAGCGTCTCGACGACATCAAGCGCGATTTCGCCTGCGTCCTCGATCTCGGCTGCCATGGCGGCGCGCTCGGCGAACGGCTGGCGGGGCGCGACGGCGTCGAGACCATCGTGCAGTGCGACCTCTCGCCCGCCATGGTGCGCCAGGCCGCGGTCAAGAACCGGGGCACGGCCCTCAGCCTGGCGGCGGATGAAGAGTTCCTGCCTTTCGCCGATGGAAGCTTCGATGCCGTGCTCAGCAATCTCAGCCTGCACTGGGTCAACGACCTGCCCGGCGCGCTGATCCAGATCCGCAAGGTGCTCAAGCCCGACGGGCTGTTCATCGGCGCCATGCTGGGCGGCGAGACGCTTTCCGAGTTGCGCCAGGCGTTGATCGAGGCGGAGCTTGCCAACGAGGGCGGCGTCAGCCCGCGCGTCTCGCCCTTCGCCGACGTCAGGGACGCGGGCGATCTGTTGCTGCGCGCGGGCTTCGCCCTTCCCGTCGCCGACAGCGACAGGATAACCGTCACCTACCCCGACGCGCTGTCGCTGATGCGCGAATTGCGCGCCATGGGCGAAGCCAACGCCGTCCGCTCACGTCGCCATGGCTTTTCCCGGCGCGCCACCCTGTTGCAGGCCGCATCGCTTTACCAAGCGAAGCACGCCGATCGGCAGGGGCGCATCCCGGCGAGTTTCGAGATCGTCTATCTCGGCGCCTGGGCGCCCGACGATAGCCAACCCAAGGCATTGAGACCCGGCAGCGCCAGCCGGCGCCTCGCCGACGCGCTGGGCGCGGAGGAACGCCCCGCCGGCGACAAGGCCAAGCCGTGACGGGTTAAAGGAAGTCCCGCAGCATCGCCACCAGCGGCGCATCGGCCGGCGGCATCGCCAGGTTCTTCATCTCGCCCGGGCGCAGCCATTTGAGCTCCTGCCCCTCCAGCGCCACCGGCGTGCCGTCCCAGACGCGGCAGAGGAAGAGCGGCATCAACAGGTGGAAGTCCTCGTAGCGGTGAGAGGCGAAGGTGAAGGGGGCGAGGCAGCTCTCGGTGATATCGAGGCCGAGCTCTTCCTTGAGCTCGCGGATCAGCGCCGCCTCGGGGGTCTCTCCGGGCAACACCTTGCCGCCGGGAAACTCCCACAGCCCGGCCATCGTCTTGCCTTCGGGACGCCTGGCCAGCAACACCCTGCCGTCGGCATCGACGAGCGCCATCGCCGCCACCAAGACCACGGGCGGGGACTCGCTTGCCCCGGTCCCTGTGTCTTGCTCAGCTCCGGTAGCTGGCATTGATGTCGATGTAGTCATGGGTTAGATCGCAGCCCCACACCCTTGCCCGGCCCCGGCCCCTGCCGCCGTTGGCGCCGACATCGACGGCGATGTCGATGTCGGAGCCCTTGAGGTGGGCGGCCACCGGCGCCTCGTGGTAATCGGGCCGGACCCTGCCGGCGTCGGTGATATCGACGCCGCCGATGCTGATCTTCAGCCGGCCCTGTTCGACCCGCTCGCCGGATTTGCCGACGGCCATGACGATGCGGCCCCAGTTGGCGTCCTCGCCGGCGATCGCCGTCTTGACCAGGGGCGAATTGGCGATGGCGAAGCCGATGCGCCGCGCCGCCGCGTTATCGGCGGCGCCGGTGACGTCGATGGTGATGAACTTGGACGCCCCTTCGCCGTCGCGCACGGTCTGTTGGGCGAGGGACGCCATCACCTCATCGAGCCGGCGGCGGAAATCCTTGAAATGCGCGTCGCCGAGGCGCGCGACCGACTTGTGGCGCGCGCCCTTTCCGGTGGCGCACAGCAGCACCGTGTCGCTGGTCGAGGTGTCGCTGTCCGCCGAGATACAGTTGAACGACTTGTCATTGGCGCGCTTCAAGGCCGCCTGCAGGATCGGCGCCGGGATCCTGGCATCGGTGAAAACGAAGCTCAGCGACGTCGCCATGTCGGGCGCGATCATGCCGGAGCCCTTGGCGATGCCGGCGATGGTGACGGAGGCGCCGGCGATGTCCGCCGTCCTGACGGCGCCCTTGGAAAAGGTATCCGTCGTCCTGATGGCGCCGGCGGCGGCCTTCCAGCCCTCGGCGCTCAGCCCCCTGGCCCGGAGTTTAGGCAGCGCGGCGGTGATCTTCCCGTCGGCAAGGAATTCGCCGATGACTCCGGTCGAGGCGACGAAAACCTGCTTTCGCGGACAGCCGAAGAGCTTCGCCGCCGCCCCGACCGTGCGCCCGACCGCGGCGACGCCAGGGGCGCCGGTGAAGGCGTTGGCGTTGCCGGAATTGGCGACGATGACCCGGATCCTGCCGCCGGCAAGCGCGGCTCGGCACCATTGCACCGGCGCCGAGGCCATCGACGAGGTGGTGAATACGCCGCCAACCGTCGTCCCCGGCGCCAGTTCGGCGAGCATGAGGTCGTCGCGGCCCCGGTAGCGGACGCCGCAACGCGCGGCGCCGATCCTAACGCCCTCGATGGCCGGGATGGCGGGAAAACGGGCGGGCGCCAACGGTGACTTCTTGGCCATTTCGGTGATCTATATTCTTTGGTTTACAGACGGCCCCTTGAGGGCCGTGGCGGTTTACAGACGGCCCCTTGAGGGCCGTGGAGGCGGAGGCGGTGCATCTCAAGGATTACGGCATTATTTGATGGGATCGGGCTTCGGTTCAACACCCTTCTCGGCGGGTTCCGCCTGCGGCTCGACCACCGGCGAGCCGTCGGCGTTGAAACGCACGATCTTGGTGGACTTCCTCAGCCTGAACATCTCCGCGCTCACCACCTCCTGGGACATTTCGGTGTGCAACTGTTCCCGCTTCTTTTCGAAACTGGGCGGTTTGACCTCGCGGATATCCTCGGTCAGGATAATGTGCCAGCCGAACTGGGTCTTGACCGGCGTCTTGGTCATTTTGCCCGGCTTCAGCGCGAACGCCGCTTCGGCGAATGGCGGCACCATCTGTTGGCGCTTGAAATAGCCGAGATCGCCGCCCCGCGCCGCCGACGGACCGATCGACTTGGCCTTGGCCGTGGCGGCGAATTCGGCGCCGTTCTCGAGCTCCGCGATCACGGCGATGGCCTCTTCTTCGGTCTTGACCAGGATGTGCCGGGCGCGGGCTTCCTTGACCGCCGCCGCCTTCACCTGGCGTTCATATCGCGTGCGCAACGCCGTCTCGGTGACCTCGATCTGGATGCGCCGGCTGAGATAGACCTCCTGCATCACGCGCTCCCTGATGTCGGCCATGCGCCTGGCCACCTCGGGATCGTTTTCGAGTCCCTGGCGGCTGACCTCGGCGGCGATCAGCTTTCTGTCGATGACCTGGTTCAGCAACGCCGGGAATACGGTGTCGAACGGCAACTTCCGGTACTGCTTCGGCAGGCTCTCGGCCTGGAGTTCGACCTCCGAGCGGTAGATCGGCTTGCCGTCGAGCCTGGCGACGACGGGATCGTCGGTTTCGGCCTTCTCGGCCTTCGCGGCTTTCGGATTTTCCGGTTCCGCCTTGGTTTCCTGCCCCTCGGCGGTGCCACTCGGGGCTGTCAACAGGACGGCCAGGAGGAGGAGTCGGACAATCTCTCCGAGGCGGAAGGGTGGACGATTCATCACCAATTCCTTGCGAATCAGGGGGCCGGCGTCGGTGCCACGGCAGCCGCCGA
>JADFPK010000017.1:3131-15328 GCA_022562375.1 Pseudomonadota bacterium | reverse complement strand
CGCGCTGATCGCAGATATCGAGATCGGGAGGATCGCCCGCCAGCAACTCAGGCTCCGCGAGGCCGCAATAGGCGTCCTCGGGCGCCGCCTTGGCCATGGCGACGGCGCGCTCGGCGATCTCCGCCAGGGCGTCATTCGATAGATCGGTCGAGGAGACCACGGCCTGGCGCTTGCCGAGGAAGACCCTGAGACCGAGATCGTCGCTTTCCGAGCGCTCGATCCCTTCCGGCTTGCCGAGACGCCGGGAGAGGCTGAGCGATGCGCTCCTGAACATCACCGCGTCGGCGCCATCGGCGCCGCCCCGCTTGGCGGTACCGATGAGGTCGGTAAGGAGTTGCAGGGCGTCTTGATCCGACGCCGCGGAGGCGGCCATGGTCCTCTCCCTGTCGAGACGATAAGAATTCGCCTGAACTTATAGGCGAAGCATGGCTTTGCCGCCAGCGCCAAGGCGCCCCCCAAGCAACGCAAATGCGGCCGCGGCGAGCGGGCCGTGGGGCCGGCGCGCGCGGCTTTCGGTTACGGCGCCGATGGGTTGGTGATCAGTCCCTGGCCGACGATTTCCGCCGTCGCGGCGGTTTTTCGGGCGCGCGCGAAGATCGCGGCCCTAAGCTCAGGCGCCCGCCAGTCCGGATGGGCGGCGAGCAGCCGCGCCGCCAGCGCCGCGATTCGAGGGGCGGCGAAGCTCGATCCCGAGGATATCCCGGCGCGGCCATAAAAATCCGTCACCGGCGTTTCCTCGCCGGGCACCAGCAAGTCCACCGACCGTCGACCCCAGTTGGACCCGCGCCCGAGCCGGCCCGAGGCGTCCGCCGAGGTCACGGCGATGATGTTGCCGGCCTCGAGCGCCGCCGGGTAGACCGGCCGCGCATCGATGTCGCGCCCGTTGTTGCCGGCCGAGACCACGAACAGCATCTCGGGCCGCGCCCGGGCGGCGGCGGCGAAGGCCCGCCAGTCGGCGATGTCGTTGCTGCCCAGCGTGATGCAGACGATGATCACACCGTTCGCCGCCGCGTGATCGACGATTTTGGCCATCCGCGACATGTCGGGGCGGGGATAGCGGTAGGGCACCAGGCGCGCTTCGGGCGCCTCTCTCAGCAACACGGATGCGGTGCGGGTGCCGTGGCGTTGGGGAAAGAAAGGGGAACGGGCCGGATTGGAGTCGAACGGCCGGTCGTCGAGGTCCCAGAAATCGTAGCCCAGCGGCCGGCCGGCACGGTCCCGCGCCAGGCGCCGCGCGATCTCCGGCAGCAGGTAATTGACCCCGGCGTCGACCATCGCCACCGGCACTCCCCTCGCCTCCTTCGCCGTCTCCCCGGCCGCCGGCACCGGAGGATCGAGGGGCTCGGGCGTGCCGATGGGCGCGAGGTCGCGGTCGAGCTGCTCCAGCGCCCGGACGCGCCCCCCGGGGCCGTAAATCAGACGCCGGCCGAGGCCGATGACGCAGTCGGGGCCGAGCAGCGCGGTCATCATCGGACGGGCCTGGCCGGCGCCGGCCTTCGCCGTCCGAAGGTCGGCTTGCCTACTCCGCCGAAGCCGCCGCTTCGGCTGCGAAGGCCGGGCGGCCGACCGGAGGCCGGGGACATCGGCGGCGTAATAGGTGACGCCGAGGCGCCTGAGCCGGCCGCCCGGCGCGATGCGCTCGATCTCGATCCGGCCGCCGTCGGCCAAGCGCAGTGTGCCGCGCCAGCCGATCCTCCGGCCCCGCACGATCAGCGGCCCTTCCTCGACCGCGATCACCGCCGGCAAGCTCTCGGCGATGCTGTCGATGTCGGGCGCCGGGCCGCGGCAGGCGGCGGTGGCGGCGGCCTTGATCCTGGCGGCGGGATCGTGCTCGGCGGCAACGGCCGCCGTCGCCAAGGCGATGACCAGGAGGGCGAGGGCGCGGCGCATGGACCCAGTACTTACCTTCATAGAAGGGTGACACATCTGATCATCTTTTCGCCGCCACCGCTAATTAAGGTGACAGCTTACTTAATTCCTCGTCTCGGCAATTCGGGGCTATGGAATTAAGTAAGCTGTCACCTTAATTGCGTCACCTTAATTGCATGCGGCCGGGCTCGGCGCGGCGTCGGCGGCTATTTCCAGATCGATTTCCCCGAACCGGGCAGGCCGAGCTCGGACCACATGCCGTCCACCTTTTCGATGACCTCGTCCGACATGCGGATTTTCCGCCCCCACTCGCGGCGGGTCTCGGGCGGCATCTTGGTGGTGGCGTCGAGGCCGATCTTGCCGCCCAATCCCGCCACCGGCGATGCGAAGTCGAGATAATCGATCGGCGCGTCCTCGATCACGGTGATGTCGCGCGCCGGGTCCATGCGGGTCGAGACCGCCCACATCACGTCCGCCCAGTCGCGCACGTCGATGTCGTCATCGACGACGAAGATGAACTTGGTGTAGAGGAACTGGCGCAAATAAGACCAGATCCCCATCATCACCCGCTTGGCGTGGCCGGGATAGGCCTTGCGGATCGAGACCACGGCGATGCGGTACGAGCAGCCCTCGGGCGGCAGGTAGAAATCGACGATCTCCGGGAACTGGCGGATGAGGATCGGCAGGAACACCTCGTTCAGCGCCCGCGCCAGCACCGAGGGCTCGTCCGGCGCGCGGCCGGTGAAGGTGCTGAGGTAGATCGGATCGGCGCGCCGGGTGATGGCGGAGATGGTGAAGACGGGGAATTTCTCGACGGCGTTGTAATAGCCGGTGTGATCGCCGAACGGCCCCTCGTCCCCGGTATCGGTGAGCGACACGTGGCCCTCGAGCACGATCTCGGCGGCGGCGGGGACCGAAAGCGGCACCGTCTTGCATGCCACCAGCTCCACCCGCCGGCCGCGCAGAACCCCGGCGAACTGGTATTCCGACAGGGTGTCGGGGACCGGGCTGACGGCGGCGATGATGGTCGCCGGATCGGCGCCGATGACGGCGGCGGCGGGCAGGGGTTCGTCGTGCTCCTCCTTCCAGCGGGCATGATGCTGGGCGCCGCCGCGGTGACGGAGCCAGCGCATCAGCGTCCGGTCCTCCCCGATCACCTGCATGCGGTAGATGCCGAGGTTGAAATTATCGGCCTTCGATCCGTCGGGCCCCTTGGTCACCACCAGCGGCCAGGTGATGAGCGGCGCCGGCTCGCCGGGCCAGCAGGTCTGCACCGGCAGCGCCGCGAGATCGATGTCGGAGCCTTGCAACACCACCTCCTGGCAGGGCGCCCGCGACACCAGCTTCGGCTTCAGGCCGAGCGCGGTCTTGACCAGCGGCAGCATCTCGACCGCCTGGCGCAGCCCTTGGGGCGGCTCGGGGTGGTCGAGGAAGGCCAGCATCTCGCCGAGGGCGCGAAGCCCGTCCGTCTCGCGGCCCAGCGCCCAGGCGACGCGCTCGACGGTGCCGAACAGGTTGGCCAGCAGCGGCATATCGAACCGCGTCCCGTCCTCGCCAACGACGTTCTCGAACAGCACGGCGGGGCCGTCCTCGGCCAGCAGCCGGGTCTGGATCTCGGTGATCTCGTGCCGGGGCGAGACCGCCGCCGCAATGCGCGCCAGCGCGCCCCTGCCGTCGAGGAAGCTCAAAAAATCGCGGAGTGACTCATAGGCCATGTCATCGAGAGCTTAGCCGGAATTAAGGGGACACCATACTTAATTCCATAGCTCCAATTTACCGGGACGGGGAATTAAGTATGGTGTCCCCTTAATTGTTCCGGTAGGCTGTGGCCATGGCGAGACTGGCCCGCGTGGTTGTGCCGGGGGTACCGCATCATGTCACCCAGCGGGGCAACCGGCGCCAAGAGACGTTTTTCGGCAAGGCGGACTACCGCGCCTATCTGGAGTTGATGGCCGAGTGGTGCGAGCGGTGCGCGGTGGAGATCTGGGCCTACTGCCTGATGCCGAACCACGTGCATCTGATCGCGACGCCGAAGACGCAAGACGGGCTGCGCCGGGCGATCGGCGAGGCGCACCGGCGCTATACCCGGCGCGTCAATGGGCGCGAGGACTGGACCGGGCACCTGTGGCAGGGGCGCTTCGCCTCCTTTCCCATGGACGAGCCCCATCTTCTGGCGGCGGCGCGATATGTCGAGCTCAACCCCGTGCGCGCGCGCTTGGCGAAGAGAGCGCAAGACTACCCCTGGAGCAGCGCGCGGGCCCATCTCGCGGGCCATGACGATAAGCTGGTCAAGGCCGGACCGCTTCTCGCGCTGGCCGGCGACTGGGCGGGCTTTCTCGCCGCCGGGCTCGCGGCGGCGGAGGCCGAACGCTTGCGCCGCCACGAGCGCACCGGCCGGCCGCTGGGCGACGCGCGATTCCTCGGCGCCCTGGAGAAACGCCTGAAGCGCCCGCTCGCCCGCCGCAAGCCCGGCCCCAAGGCGAAGAAAAACCGTAATTAAGGGGACACCATTAATTAAGGGGACACCATCATTAATTAAGGGGACACCATACTTAATTCCATACCTCCCGAATCACCGAGACGGGAATTAAGTATGGTGTCCCCTTAATTAGTCCCCTTATTACCCCGCCCGCGCGGGCCGCAACATAACATCACAGGATAGGAGCGCAAGGCCCGCCTGCCGCCGGCGCCGCTTCCGTCAGAGGCGGTCGGGCTCGCCCCGGATGGCCGGTTCGGGCAGCGCGGCGAGGGCCGGAAGGACGTCGCCGGCGCCCTCCACCACGGTGAACAGGGTCCTGTCATCGGGCCGGGCGAAGCCCTCGGCGATCACATGGTCGAGCAGCGCCGACAAAGGCTTCCAATAGCCATCGCTGTCGACCAGCACGATGGGCTTGTCGTGGAGACCGATCTGCTTCCAGGTGATGATCTCGAAGGTCTCGTCCAGGGTGCCGAAGCCGCCGGGCAGGACGGCGCAGGCGTCGGAGATCTCGAACATCTTCTGCTTGCGCGCGTGCATCGAGGCGACCACCCTCATATCGTCGATGCCGGGATGGGCGAGCTCCCTGAATTTCAGGTTCTCGGGCATGACGCCGACGACCCGGCCGCCGGCCCCGAGCGCGGCGTCGGCGAGCACCCCCATCAGACCGATGCGGGCGCCGCCATAGACCAACTCGACGCCCTCCTCGGCGAGGATCGTACCCAGCGCCGCCGCCGCCTCGCGGTGGCGGCCATTGATGCCGGTGGATGAGCCGCAAAAGACGCTTAGGGATCTGACCGTGGCCATCCAAACCTCATCTGGGGAAACGCGCCGGGCGCGCCCCGGTTTATCGCGCCAGGCGCCGGCGAACGCAAGGCGCTTGGGGGCTATCGGCTTAGAATATTGTCCTTGCCACGCGCTGGGCGATCCTGCAAGCTTCAGTTGAGCCCAAGAGGGCGGTTACCGGACCATCTTCACAAGACCACGCGATCAAAGGCTTCGGCGGGTGAAACCCAACCGTTCGCCCGCTGAAAATTTGCCCGAGAGAGATGCGGCCCGGACCGTCAAGCCCGCGGACGTATCGTCCGCGGGGTCAAAAATATAAGGTGGAGCTTCCGAGGAGAGGATCGATGAAAAATTTCAAGAAAACAGGGGTTATGGTCCTATTGACGGCACTCGTGTTCGGCGTCCTCGCCGGCGCCGTGGCCTATGCGGCGGAAGATGCCAAGGACGTGGTCAAGTACAGAAGGGCGGTGATGAGTGCACAATTTGGCCACTTCAAGGCCATAAAGGCGATCGTCAGGGGCAAGGTCGGCTTTACCGGCCAACTGGCCAATCAGGCGATGGCACTCGAACTGACCGGCAGGGGCCTTACCGATCTGTTCCCCGCCGGCACCGGCGCGGACAAGATGAAAACCAGGGCGAAGCCGGAAATCTGGCAGGACTGGAAGAAGTTCGAGGCCTCGGCCAAGAAGCTCAACGCCGAAACGGCGAAGCTGGTCAAGATCGCCAACGGCGGCGACAAGAAGGCCGCCGCCGCCCAGTTCAAGGCGGTCGGCAAGGCCTGCGGTGGCTGTCACAAGCTCTTCCGGGCGTCGAAGAAAAAGAAAAAGTAGGAATTCCCTGGCGGTGTCGGACCCTACCCCTACGCCCGGCCCCGGCCCCGGAGCCCCGCCGGCCTGAGACCGGCGGGGCGCGTTGCCATGCGTTCGGCCCGGGCGGGGATATTTTGCGCCGCCATCGGGTTCGCCGCCTTTGCCGCTTCGCCCGCTCCGGCCGTCGAACCGGGGCGGGCAAGCGAACATGAGGCGCTCGAGCGCGGCGCCTATATCTTCCATGCCGCCGGCTGCAAGGCGTGCCACACCGATAGCAAGAAGAAAGGGCCGCTGCTTGCCGGCGGGCGGGCGATCGAGACGCCGTTCGGTACCTTTTACGGCCCCAATATCACCCCCGATCCCGTCACCGGCATCGGCGAATGGAGCGATGGCGATTTCATCCGCGCCCTTCGCTCCGGCGTCTCCCCGGACGGCGATCATTACTATCCCGTCTTCCCCTACACCTCGTTCACCAAAATGACCGAACGGGACATGCTGGACCTCAAGGCCTACATCTTTTCCCTGCCTCCGGTTAAGAAGGCCAACCGGCCGCACGAGGTGAATTTTCCCTTCCGTTTCCGCCCCCTTCTCGGGCTATGGAAGGCGCTCCATTTCACGCCCGGGCCCTACCGGCGCGATCCTTCGATGTCGGCGGAATTGAACCGCGGCGCCTATCTCGCCGAAGCCTTGGTCCATTGCGGCGAATGCCACACGCCGCGCACCCTGATCGGGGGGCTGGACAGCGCCAAGTGGATGGCCGGGACCGATGACGGACCCGACGGCGAGACCGTACCCAACATCACGCCGCACAAAGCCACGGGCATCGGCGAGTGGGACTTGGGCGACCTCGAACTCATGCTCGAGACCGGCATCAAGGCCGATGGCGACGTGGCGGGCTCCCTGATGGCCGAGGTGGTGGAGAACGGGACCTCCCGTTTGACCGCCGCCGACCGCCGCGCCATCGCGCTCTATCTGAAATCGCTGACGCCGATCGACAATCGCCTCGAGGTCGAAGACGAGAACCTGGATTAAGGTTTCCGGGGCCCGCCCCGACGCAAAACTTGCGCCCGGCCCGGCGTCGTATTAGTAAGGCTATTGGCGTTGATTTTCGCGGAGGGAAGCGCGTGAGCCGGCCTCTTTTGCTAGCCATCATCGGTGCCGTGGTCCTCGCCGGCGCGATCGTGCTGAATTATCTCCTCGACCGGGACACCGGCGGGAATAAGACGGCGGCAACGGCGCCGGCGCCCACCGCCGCCGGGCCGGCGCCTAGCCAGCCCGGGAAATCGGTTGACGAGCGGCAAGGCGTCAAGGGGCCGGTGGCGCCGAGCTTCGATATCGTGCGCGTCAACCCCAGGGGCGATACGGTGATCGCCGGGCGCGCCGCCGCCGGCGCCGAGGTGACGATCCTCTCCAACGACGAGACGATCGGCAAGGTGACCGCCGACAAGCGGGGCGAATGGGTGCTGGTTCCCGACAAGCCCCTGCCCCCCGGCAGCCGCCGGTTGGGCCTTTCGGCCAAGCTTCCCGGCAAGGAGCCGGTGCTTGCCGATACCGAGGTGGTGATGGTCGTGCCCGAGAAGGGCAAGGACATCGCCGGCAGGCCGGTGACGGAGCCGTCGCAACCGCTCGTCCTCATGGTGCCGCGCCAGGGCGCCGCCCAGGGTCCGAGCCTGGTCCTGCAGGCGCCGCCTTCAGGCGGTAGGCCGGGAACGCCCTCCGCCGGCGCGCCGACGATTTTCCAGGCGCCGCGCCTCGCCGTGGCGCCGGCGGAGGGCGCTAGGTCGGGGCAAGGCGCGGATACGCTTTCCATCGACGTCATCGATTACGACACCGAGGGCCGCGTCATCATCAGTGGCCGGGCCCGCCCCGGCGCCCGGCTGAGGATCTATCTCGACGATCGGCCGGCGGGGACGGCCGAGGCCGACGCCAAGGGCAGGTGGCGGTTCACGCCGAGAGCCCCGCTCGCGCCCGGCACCTATGCCTTGCGGGTGGATCAGGTGGAGACCGGCGGAAAGGTCATCGCCCGGGTCGAGATCCCGTTCACGCGGGCCGCCGCCCTGGCCTCCCTGCCCGGCGAATCGGTGATCGTCGTGCAACCGGGCAACAGCCTGTGGCGTATCGCCCGGCGGAGTTACGGCCGCGGCATCCAGTACACCGTGATCTACCAGGCCAACCGCGACCAGATCAGGGATCCCCACCTCATCTATCCCGGCCAGGTCTTCGCCGTTCCCGAGGCGACGAAGATCAACTGATCGACCGACGCCCCGCCGGGGGCGCCGTTTTCACCGGCTTTCGGGCGCTTCCTCGGGCGGGGTTTCGTCTTCCCCGGGCGGGGTTTCGTCTTCCCCGGGCGGGGTTTCGTCTTCCCCGGGCGATTGGCGGCTGAGCGCCAGGGGCTCGCTCAGCAACTCGAGATATACTCCGGCGTCGAGCAACAAACCGGTGAGATAGGCCAGGATGTTCACCGGGCTCAGCGCCCGGGGAATCTCGACTTCATCCCGATAAGCGATGCGCTTGTGCCGGTCAAGGAAGATGGCGCCCGGCGCCGCCCGATCGAGCAGCGCCAGGCAGTCGAGCAGGCGGTCCCGCTTCTCGCGGAATTCGAGGGAGTAGGGCAGGATGCCGAGGTCTGCCTGGATGGCGAGGGTGGTTTTTTCCTCCTCCCGCCGGAGCGCCGCGAGGAAGGGGATTTCGCGGTAGACGAAACGAAAGTCGAGCGGGCTCGGCGGCGGGTGATGTTCGACCGTCCCATCCTCGCCGAAGGCGATCGTGCCGATTTCGACCGGCCGTTGCCGACCGCCCAAGGTGCCTAGATCTACTTTTGGATCCGTGGGTTGTGGAGAAATATCGGTCAAGAACGCCTCCTCCTCTGAGCCCGCCATTGTTACCGGTTCTTCCTTTAAAATCGGTAAACGGGCGGCCCGAAACGCCCGCGTGGCCTGGGATTCGCGGGGGATTCGCGGGGGATTCGCGGGGGATTCGCGGGATTTGGGCCGGGCCGCTTGGCGGCATGGCTCGGCCTGCGTGCGCTATTCGCTTAACCTTGCGCGCGCTGGGCGATAGAATGAACCGGTCGTCGATCCGGTCATGAGCTCGGGAGCCTGGGATTGCCCAAATCCTTTCCCATTCGCATCAATCGTGAGGGCCTGCCGTTTATCGCACTCTTTGGCGGCGCCTCTGTGCTGTTGGGTTACCTCGCCCCGCCCCTGGGCTGGGCCGGCCTGGTGCTCACCGCCTGGTGCGTCTGGTTCTTCCGCGATCCGGACCGCGACCCGCCGGCGCGGCGCGGCGTCATCCTCAGCCCCGCCGATGGCAAGATCATGACGGTCGGTCCGGCGGCGGCGCCCGAGGAACTCGGCCTCGCGGACGCGCCGATGACGCGGGTCAGCATCTTCATGAACGTCTTCGACGTCCATGTGAACCGCGTCCCCGCGGACGGCACCGTCAGCCGGGTCGATTACCGGCCGGGCCGGTTCTTCAACGCCTCCCTCGATAAGGCTTCCGAGCACAACGAGCGCCAGTCCATCCGGTTGGAGACGGCGGAAGGCCTCGACCTGGCGGTGGTCCAGATCGCCGGCCTCATCGCCAGGCGGATCAAATGCACGCTGGTCCCCGGTCAAGAGGTGAAGGCGGGCGAGCGCTTCGGCATCATCCGCTTCGGAAGCCGCCTCGATGTCTATCTACCCGATCATGTGCCGGTGCTGGTCAAGGCCGGGGAAACGGCCATCGCCGGCGAGACCGTCATCGCCGACACCCTCGCCAACGCTCCGGCGCCGGACGAGGGGGGGGGGACGCGATGATCCGGCCCCGCCGTCCCCGGATCAAGGCCGTGGCGTTCAACCGGCTGCTGCCCAACATCGTCACCGTGCTGGCGCTCTGCGCCGGGCTGACGGCGATCCGTTTCGGCTTTCAGGCGAGGTGGGAGCTGGCGGTCGTGGCGATCGCGCTGGCGTCGATATTCGATGCGCTGGACGGGCGGCTGGCGCGCCTCGTCGGCGGCTCGACCAAATTCGGCGCCGAGCTCGACTCGCTTTCCGACTTCCTAAGTTTCGGCGTCGCGCCGGCGGTGCTGTTGTATTTCTGGACCCTGCAACACGCGCGGGGCTTCGGCTGGGCGCTCGCCCTTCTCTTCGCCGTTTGCGCGGCGCTGAGGCTCGCCCGTTTCAACACCAAGCTCGGCGTCTCCGACATGCCGGCCTGGGCCTACAACTATTTTACCGGCGTGCCGGCGCCCGCCGCCGCCGGGCTGGTGCTGTTGCCGATGATCCTGAGTTTCCAGTTCGGCGGCGCTTTCCTGGTCTCCCCGCTGTTGAACGCCGCCGTCATCGTCACCGTCGCCTTGCTGATGATCAGCCGCATCCCGACCTATGCCTTCAAGCAGTTTGGCGTCCCCCACAAGCTGGTGTTGCCGGTGCTCTTGCTGGTGGGGCTGCTGGCGGCCTTCGTCGTCACCTCGCCGTGGGCGACGGTGAGTGTGATCATCATCGCCTATATTATCTCGCTGCCGTTCTCGGTCCGCGCCTTCCGCGCCTTGCAGCGCGAGGCGGCCCGGCTGCGGGAACGCCCGCCCGAGGAGACCATGGCCGAGATCGAAGCCGCCGAGGCGGCGGCCGACCGCGTGTTCGAGGAAGTCGCCGAACACCACGCGGATGAGCCGGCGGACCTGCCGCCCGCCGCCGGACCGCCGGACAAGTTCGAGCGCGGTTGAAACCCCGCTCGCGCCCCGGCACGGTCAAGTTTTCGGAATTTGCACGAGACGAGGCGGAATGGCGCGTACGGCTGACAAAGCGGCCCAGATCGACCGTTTTTCCAGGAAATACCGGCATGCCCGATCGGAGGTCATCCGGCGGATCGAGCGTTCCGTGTTCGGTTGCGACTACGGGGCGACCAGCTGGACGACGCGTCATGAAGCCGAGGACGTCGGCGAAATGCTGGCGCTGGGCCCGGGAAGGCGTCTTTTGGAAATCGGCTCCGGCTCCGGATGGCCTGGGCTTTATTTGGCGGCCACCACGGGCTGTGATGTCGCTCTGATCGACCTTCCCATCGAAGGGCTGCGGGTCGCGGCGGAGCGGGCGGCTTCGGATTGCATCGGGGAAAGGTGCTTCGTCGCCATGGCGGATGGTGCCGCGTTGCCATTCGGCAGCGCACGCTTCGACGCCATCTTCCACTCGGACGTGCTGTGTTGCCTGGAAGCGAAGCTCGCGGTGCTGAAAGAGTGTCGGCGCGTCATTCGCGACACCGGGAAATTGGTGTTTTCGGTCTTATCCATCACTCCAAATCTCTCCTCCGGCGATTATGAACGGGCCGTGGCGTCCGGACCTCCATTCATCGCAACGACGGTCGATTATCCGACGATGCTGCGCCAGGCGCGATGGCAAACAACGGACCGGGTCGATATGACGGCTGGGTTTTTCGGGACGGTTCGGGACCTGCTCGACCAGGAAGAAAGTTACGCCAACGAACTGACCGAATTGCTTGGAGAGGGTGAATATTCGGATCGATTGACCAGCCGGCGAAAAAGGATTGAAGGTTTAGAACAGGGACTGATACGGCGCGAGCTATTCAGCGCCACGCCCATGCCACTCGGATAACGCCTAGATTTTAAAAAGGCTCCGGACGTCGTGGGGGAACAACTCCTCGGGCGTCAAGGCGCGCTCTGTCACGCCCTGCTCGTGGGCGAAACCGAGGAAGGCCTCCAGGGTCCGCCGGTTGGCCTCGATTCCATAGGGCCAGAAGTCCTCGCCGAACATGGCGCGGGCCCGTTCGGCGTTATCGACGCTCCAGGCCATCGGAAAACGGCAGATGTTGCCGTCGAGCGCGCGCACCATGGCGCGGCGTTTCGCTTCCTCGAAGGCGGCGAACAGGTTCCTCGGCGCCCACGGATAATTCTCGATCACCTCGGGGCGCATCGCCACGGTGTGCATGATGGGAAAGATGCCGGTCTCGGACCAGTAGGCCTCCTCCGCCGCCTGGGGGTCGGCGAACAGCCGGCGGATGCGCCTGTCGCCCTGCTCGAAGGCCCTCGGCGGGCGGGCCGAGATGATGGCGTCGACATCGCCGCCGATCAGGAGATCGGTCAGCGACTTGTCCGCCACCGGGGTATAGCTGACCCCTTCGGGCAGCACAGGCACCACCTCGTCGCCAAGCCCGGCGACGTTGACGCCGGCCTGGAACCATTCGACGTCGGTAAGCGGAATGCCGAGTTGGTGCACGAGATAGGCGCGGGCGTAAACCAGCGCCGTCTGGATCCACGCCGG
>JADFPK010000017.1:0-3031 GCA_022562375.1 Pseudomonadota bacterium | reverse complement strand
CCACCTCGTCGCCAAGCCCGGCGACGTTGACGCCGGCCTGGAACCATTCGACGTCGGTAAGCGGAATGCCGAGTTGGTGCACGAGATAGGCGCGGGCGTAAACCAGCGCCGTCTGGATCCACGCCGGGATGCCGATGCGCTTGCCGGCCAGCGCTCGCGGTTCCTCGATCGGCCGCTCGGCGGCGACATAGAAGGCGCCGAGACGGAAGAAGCGGGACGGGAACACCGGTATCGCCGTGATGTCGGGGACGTTGCGCGAGACCAGGGCGGCGGTGCGCGCCAGCGACATCTCGGCGATGTCCCATTCGCGAAAGCGGGTGAAGCGGGAGAAGATCTCCTCCACCGGCAGGTCGATATGGGTGATCTCGATGCCCTCGGCCTCGACCTTGCCGTCGGCGAAATCGCGCACGTGGTCGTAATCGCTGATCGCCAGTGAAAGCCGGACCTTGCTCAAATTTCTTCTCCCTGAATTTCAGGTTTTCGTGCCGCCCATCGGCCGGCCTCAGATCAGGTTCTTCAGCACATAGCCGATCAGGTAGGCGATGGAGGCGGCGCCGAGCCCGATCGCCGTGATCTCGAGGCCCGAGCGCCACCACTGCATCATCGACCATTTGCTCTTGAGAGTGCCGATGCCGAAGAACACCAGCGCCGTCAGGACGATCGCGGTCTCGAAGGCGGCCGGGACACCGATGATGAAGGGCAGCAAGGGGATGACGCCGCAGAGGATGAAGGCGGCGAAGGTGCACATCGCCGAGATCGCCGGCGCGCGCGTCGCCTTGGGCAGGCCGTATTCCTCCGTCAGCATGGTCTCGATCCATCTTTCGCGGTCCGAGGTGACGATCTCGACGGCGCGCTCCAGATCGGCGCCCTCGAAGCCCTTGAGGCGGAAGATCTCGCGGATCTCCGCCGTTTCACCCACCGGGTCCTCGGTGATCTGCCCGTCCTCCCAGGCGTGCAGGCGCTCGAATTCCTCCTGCTCGGTCTTGGTGCCGCTGTAATTGCTCGCCGCCATGGAGAAACCGTCGGCGACGAGATTGGCGATGCCGAGGATCATCATCACCCGGGTCGAGAAATCGGCGCCGACGACGCCGGCGACGATGGCGAAGGTGGTGACGGCGCCGTCGATGCCGCCATAGACCCAGTCGCGGATATAATTGGCGCTCGGCCCCTCTACCAGCCGGTCCCGGATCGCCTCGGCGGAATGGTCGTGATACATCCTGATCGCCCTCGCTCGCGCCCCGGCCAATCTACCCGATCTTCACCGCCGTGCCATGGAGATATTGGGGATGGGGCGGGCTCAGGCCTGCCGCGCGGCGAGGCGCGCCACCGGGCGGTCGTCGATCGGCCAGTGGATGAGCGAGGCGGCGAAACCGGCGAACGGCGCCGAAATGCCGATCATCAGGCTCTGGGTGGCAAGCGCGAAGGACAGGGCTTCGCGACCCCAGCCCATGTCCATGGTGATCGGCCTGAGGAACAGGCCGAAGCTCTGCCGGGTGCCGTAGGAGATGAAGACGACGAGGGTCGCCAGCACCAGGACCACAAGGGGTCGGCGCCAGATCGGGCGGGTCATGGGCCGGCGCCGATGCCGGGCCGTGGGGGCGCATTTTCGGTGATCACTTGGCCAGCCCTGTTAGCGAGTGGGAACGAGAGACTTAAGCGGCTGATATTTCACCTTTTCACCGCGCCGTCCTTGTAGCAAACCGCCGCTTCATTGACAATGGCCGGGGGGGTCTGTCAGGCAGCCGGGCACTGCGACGCCTGCATCACATCAAAGGAATGTACATGCTGCGCACCTCGCTACCTTGCCGCGATATTTTTTTCCCGCTATGCTCGCGATCGGAAAGCGTTGTCCGTTCATTTGCGGGTGAAGCAGAGGGAAAGGCGAGATTCACCTAAGGCAATGTAGGCGCGAATGCCAGATAGGGAAGTTCAATCCGCATTGGATACATTAATGCGCGGCCTGAGCGTAGGCCACCCCCGTGACGCGGCAGCGGGCTATAAGGCGCTGTTCAAGCTGGGTCATGACGCCATTCCCGGGATTGAAAAGAAGATCTTTCAGTCGCAGTGGAAAGACCTTGATTATCCTCATCAGATCAAACTCATAAGCGCCTTGGTTGGTCTGATACACGACATCGATGAGACAAGATCACGGGCGGTTGTAGACGCGGTTATCAAGCGCGGGTGCCATCCCAGCGTGGAGCGCGTACTGAATTCGATCTGTCGATTTAACCTTGTCAATTATCGGAGCTACGAGATACGAGGGATAGAGGTGTTTGAATCGAAAGCAATTGTAACTCGATCTGATATAAAACGCTATCTCACTAAATGGCTAAGCAATGTACCGGAAGAAGATTTGCAAAATGTAGAGAGAATTTTCGTAATAGACGTGGATGAAAATCAGGATTACGCTGGATACTACATTCCATATTTGTTTGTAATTACATTGGTTTGGCGTAACTCACACAAGAAATGGAACCCAATGGGCTGGCTTTCCGTGTTCTCGATCGAACGTACCTTGTATCATGAAATCGGTCACCATTTTCACAGACATACCGGTGGGTGGCGTGACACAGATCATGAGAAACAAGCCGATGAATATGCGCTTCAAATGCAGAAGAAGAGTAGGGCTGTTCTTTTTGGGATTTTAAAGCCGATAAGATTTGTTTTGCGGCCCATCCTCGTCTCGATCATGCGATTGGTGAAGACACAAAAGCCAATAGACTAAGCAATCAGAAAGCGCAGCACAAATTAACCTCGACCAAGGCGTGTTCGGGGGGCGTGGGAAATGCCGGGCCCCCCGGCCGCCGTCAACCGAGATGCTTGCCGGCGTCGATGCGGATGATCTCGCCGGTCATCACGCGGGCGCCCTCGATCAGCCAAATTGCCGCCTCGGCGACGTCGGCCGGCAGCACCGGGCGGCGCAGCGGGAATTCGGTCTCGGCCTCGGCCACGCGCTCGGCGTATTGCTCCTCGCTGAGGATATTCCGCGTCCAGTTGCCGAGCAGCCCGCCGGGACAGAGCGTATTGACCC
>JADFPK010000179.1 GCA_022562375.1 Pseudomonadota bacterium | reverse complement strand
TCACCGCCTGGCCCGGAGCGTTGCGCCCCAAGGCTTCCACCGCGTCCCGCATCGAGCGCTCGGCGCGGCCGAAGTTCCTGGGGATTCGCCCGGCGGCTTCGCCCAGTTGGCGCATGAGGTCGCCCAATCCCCGGCGCAGCGCTTCTTGCTCCTTGGCGCTGCCGCTCGTGTCGGGGCGCCTGCCCTGGCCAAGGCTCCTCTGGGAATCGCGGAAGGAACGGTCGAGAAGCCTTTGCTGGCGGCGCATGATGTCCCCCAGGTTGCGCATCATTTCCCAGGCCTTGTTTTGACCCTTTCCCCCCGGCCTCATGGCGAAGTTGCCGGCGCGCAGGTTCTCCAACAACTCCTGCATCAGCGCCAGCAGTTGGCGTGCCGCGTCGAGGGAGCCGGTGCGGGCCAGCTCGCGGACCCGATCGAGCATCCGCTGCAGATCCTGGGGGGTGAAATAGCGCGACGAGGGATCGAAGGGCAACGCCGATTTCGGCATGTTCCGCATGTTCTCGAGCATCGAGGAGAGGAAGCGGTTAAGCGCCGTCTGAAGCTTGTCCATCAGGCGCTCGATCTCGGCGCTGGAGGCGTTCTTGGACAGGGCTTCGATCAAGGCTCGCTGGGCGGCGCGAAGTTCCCGCTGGGCGATCGAAAGCTTGCCGTCCTCGAGGCGAAGCGCGGTGTCCCACAAGAGCGATTGCACCTCCGGCACCGCCTCTTCCGAGTGGTCGTATTTGAGCCTCGCCCGGGCCGAGCGAAGCGCCAGGAACACCACCGTGTCGTGCCGGTATTCCTGCCGGTAGTTCGATATATCGAAAAGCCCCAGCATCACCGGGCGGCGGTCGTCGGGATCGATGGAAAGCCGCTTGCGCAACTCGATGATGGCGCGCGCCACGGGGTGGCGGAAGTGCCTTTCGGGCAGGACCATGACACGGGACCGACTGACGCCGATCTGGCCGATGCCGTCTTTCGCCATCAACTGGACGGAGACCGGCAGCCCCGCCCAGGGGTGGGCGGTGAGGTCGTGGTAGCTCGCTTCCTTGGCCTTCTTGAAGCCGGCGCCGGGCAGCGGCAGCTCGATCACGATCGGCTTGGCCGCGCTTCTGTGCGCCGCGCCGGGGCCGGTGCGGCGGATGAAGGCCTTGACCTCGGCGATGCCGTAGTCGTCCACCGCCTGGTATTCGAGCCTGAGCGCCGCCCTGGCGGTCGCCGTCGGCGGGGTGGCGAACTCGACCTCGGGTTCGGTATCGGAGATGACCGAAAGCGGCCAGGCGGCGAGTTCCTTGCCGTCCTGCTCGACGCTGAGCCGCTCTCCGCCGTCGATGGTGGCGGATATCTTGTAGGCGTTGGTATCGACGGTGCTGAAGGGTGTCGCCTCGTCATCGATCTTGAGCCTGGGCGTGCCGCGCCCGCCATGGAGTTGAGCCAGCAGGCCGCTTCCCGCCGGCACCGCGAGGACGTCTTTCTGTTCGCTCCGGCCCTTGACGAAGATCGGAGCAAGACCGGTATAAGCGGGCGGCGTGATCCAGACATCGAGCGTCGCCGGCGCCCCGGCGCCGAACGAGGCGAATTCCGGTGTCACCGCGCGCGCCAGGCGCGAAGCACCGTCGTTCCAGGCCGCCGCCGCGGCGATCGCCAGCACCACCGTCAACGCCGCGCGCAGCGCGTAATTGTCGCGCTTCGCAAGGCCGGCCGCCGGGACGCCGACGCGCAAATCGCGGAGCCTCTCGAACATGCGCTGGCGGTGCAACTGCCAGAGCGCCCGAATCTCGGGATCGCTTTCGCCGGTGGCGAGTTCGTCCCCGAGCACGCTGAGCGGACGGTGCTCGAGACCGCTCTTGGTTTCAAGCCGCCGCCGGGACGCCGCCGCGCCCGGCACGGCCAGACTCATTACCGCGCGCCAAAGGGCGAAACCCAACAGTCCGAGGAAGCCGATCAGGACCAGAAAATGAAGCCATCCGGGCAGGCCCGGCAGGACATCGAACAGCGCCAGGGCGAGGAATATGCCGCCGACGCCCACCGCCGGCCACAGCGCCGGCCACAGCCGCTCCCAAAAGAGCGCCAGGCGCGCCAGGAACTCCAGCCGCTGGAGACGCCCGCGCATCTTCCCGGTCAGCAAAGGGTCCCGGTCCGTGTCTTCCTTCATGCGACACCTTTTGACGGCAAAGGCTTGGTCGACGGCAAGGGCTTGGTCGACGACAAGGGCTGGGCATCCTCGAGCCAGTCCGGCATCTTCTCGGCGCCGAGCATGTCGTCGTAGCTCTGCCTCGGCCGTATGACGGCGAAATCGCCGTCCTTGACCAACACTTCCGCCACCAGAGGCCGGCTGTTATAGGCGGAAGCCATGACCGCCCCATAAGCCCCGGCGCAGCCGATAGCGAGGAGATCCTGGGAGTTTACCACGGGCATGGCGCGATCCTTGGCGAAAAAATCGGCGGTCTCGCACACCGGACCGACCACGTCGACGACGGCTTCCTCGGCGGCTTCCTCGGCGCCGGAGGCGGGTTCGATCACCGGGATGATGGCGTGATGGGCGTCATAGAGCGACGGCCGCATGAGGTCGTTCATCGCCGCGTCGACGATCACGAAGGTCCGCGATCCCCCCTTCTTGACGTAGAGAACCCGGGTGAGGAGAACCCCGGCGTCGCCGGCAATCGCCCGCCCCGGCTCCAGCACGATCTCCACCTCTAGCCCATCGGTCGCCGTGGCGATCATCGCGGCGTATTCCTTCGGCGTCGGCGGCGTCTCGTCTTTGTAGGTGATGCCGAGGCCGCCGCCGAGATCGAGGCGGCGGATGTCGTGGCCGTCGTCGCGCAAGCCGCCGACGAGCTCCGAGAGCAGACGGAAGGCGTCGGAAAAGGGGGCGAGATCGGTGAGCTGCGAGCCGATATGGACGGCGACGCCGACGATCTCGATGCCCGGAAGCCCTGCCGCATGGGCCGCCACCGCGCGGGCGCGCTCGAAATCGATGCCGAACTTGTTGGCCTTCATGCCGGTGGTGATCTTCTCGTGGGTGCCGGCGTCGATGTCGGGGTTGACGCGGATGGCCACCGGCGCGCGCACGCCCTTGGCGGCGGCCAGTGCGTTCAAGGCCTCGATCTCGGGCTCGGATTCGACATTGAACTGGCCGATGCCCACCTCCAGCGCCAGCGCCATTTCGTCCGGCGATTTGCCGACGCCGGAAAAGACGATCTTCCCGGGCCCGACGCCGGCCCGGAGCGCCCGGCGAAGCTCGCCCTCCGAGAGCACGTCGGCGCCGGCGCCCAAGCGGGCGAGGGTGCGGATGACGGCGAGGTTGGAATTGGCCTTGACGGCATAGCATATCGTCGCCCGCTGTCCGGCGAAGGCTTCGGCGAAGGCTTGGTAATTGGCGGCGAGCGCGGCGGACGAGTAGCAATAGACCGGCGTGCCGGCCTCGGCGGCGATGCGCCGAAGGGGCACGCCCTCGGCGAAGAGCTCGCCGTCGCGATAGGGGAAATGGTTCATCGAGGACCTTTGGGATTACCGCCGCGGGTACTGCCGGGGGAACTCGCTTTGCTTTCCCGGCGGCGGTTCGGGGCTTGCCTTCTTGCCGCAGGCGCCGAGCGGCAACGCCAGGACGCAGGCGATCACCAGCAGGGTGACGATGCGAACGATGCCGGCCCTCCGGCTCACAGGAACCTCCCGCGGGCTTCCTTGGCCGCCCGGCGCACATTGTCGGGGGCGGTGCCGCCGAAACTGGTGCGGCTTTCGACCGACCGCTCGACGCTCAGCACGTCAAGCGCCCGCTCGCCGATCTTGGGTTCGATTTCGCGCATCTCATCGAGGCCGAGACCGGCGAGATCGACGCCCTTGTCCTCGGCCAGCTTCACCAGCCGGCCGACGGCGCCGTGCGCCTTGCGGAAACTCAAGCCCGCCTCGCGCACCAGCCAGTCGGCGAGATCGGTCGCCGTGGCGAAATCCTTCGCCGCCGCCGCCCTCATCGCGCCCTCATGGACTTCCATGTCCTTGACCATGCCGGTGATCGCCCGGACGCAGAGCGACAATGTATCGGCGGCGTCGAACACCGGCTCCTTGTCTTCCTGCATGTCCTTGCCATAGGCGAGCGGCAGCCCTTTCATCACGGTAAGCACGGCGATCAGCGCGCCGAAGATGCGCCCGGTCTTCGCCCGCACGAGCTCGGCGGCGTCGGGATTGCGCTTCTGGGGCATGATCGAGGAGCCGGTGGTGAAGGCGTCGGACAGGGTGACGAAGCCGAACTGGGCCGAGCTCCACAGCACGAATTCCT
>JADFPK010000016.1 GCA_022562375.1 Pseudomonadota bacterium | reverse complement strand
GAGTAGCTCAGCCTGGCAGAGCACCACGTTCGGGACGTGGGGGCCGGAGGTTCAAATCCTCTCTCCCCGACCATTAAAAACAAGGGCTTAGCTGATTTCGGCTAGGCCCTTTTTTTATCAGATTTTGCCTGGGGTAACACCTGGGGTAACAGGAGACGTTAATATTTTGTTGACGCCACATGGTATAGGACTCATATTTATCAATAGACCCCCTTCTGCCCTTCGGGACAGGAGTGCGCGGCCGCCCTTCGGGGCGGCTGTTGCTTCTTTGGGACCCCGCCATGCGAACTTACGTCTATGTTGACGGCTTCAACCTGTACTACGGCAGCCTGAAAGGAACACCAGGTCGGTGGCTCAATATTCAGAGCCTCTGTCAAGCCCTTCTTCCGAGGCACGATATCGACAGGATCAAATACTTCACGGCCAACGTGTCAGCTCGCCCGGATGATCCCGGCCAACCCACACGGCAACAGATGTATTTTCGGGCGCTGAGAACCCTTCCCAACTTAGAGATTTTTTATGGTCACTTCCTGTCGAACCCGGCTTGGATGCAAATGGTCGTGCCCAACCCAGCCGATCAGATCCATGCAAACAGAAGCCCCGTCTTTAGCCGCGTGATCAGAACCGAAGAAAAGGGATCAGATGTAAATATAGCGTCACATCTGATTTTCGACGCATTCAATGACAGATTCGAGGCTGCCGTCGTGGTGTCCAACGACTCCGATCTTGTTACGCCCATATGTATGGTTCGAGAGAAGCTCCTAAAGACAGTCGGGATACTCAATCCACGGCCCAAAACCCAGAGCCGGGCTCTGCGACCGATAGTGGATTTCTTTAAGCCGATTAGATATGGGGCAATTCAAGCCAATCAGTTTCCGGAGGAGCTTGAAGATGCCAACGGCACATTCCGCAAGCCTCGGGAATGGTGAATGAGAAAGCCCCGCCGGAGCGGGGCGACACGGGGAATCGATCGTTGAAAATGTGACCCAACAGCACCACCTCGAAATCATGGATATCGAATTTGAAATCATGGGCATCAAATGGATTCGAGACGCAGGCATCAGGTTCGGCACCGCCACGATGCTCGTTGTCTCGCCGCTACAAGCCGATTGACATCGCGGCAGATGATGATCCGGCCACGGACCTAGCGATGGTCACGGTGGCGTCGTCTGCGACAGGGACACAATTCCCAGTGCGGGGCGAAATCCTGGGGGAGGAATTTGTCGCAGATCAGTCACGGTCCGGGCTGCACATCGAGTTTCACCCCACAGACCCGTCCAGCGGCAGCAACGTCTAATCATAGAAAATTCCCGCGCGGAACTGGGCGGGGCTATCCCCTAAACGACGGATAGGTGAGTGCCGGTAAGGCTATCGGCGCGATAGGACGTTCAGCGCCGCGCTCAAATCCCCTACGGCCTGACCTCGACATAGTTGACGACCTTTTTCACGTCGTCCGTCTGGCGCGCCGCCTTGAGCGCCTTCTTGAGTTCCTCCTCGGACCGCGCCCGGCCGATCAGGTAGACGGCGCCGAAGGAATCGACGGCGACGCGGAAATTCACGTCGGCGACCCCCCTGGTGGCGACGAGGTTGAGGCCGACCTTGGTATCGAGCGCCAGCGCCGCGCCCCAGCCCAGCAGCGTCTCCTTGTTCTTCTCCTGGTCCTTCTCCGACATGAAGCCGACGTGCCAATAGAGCTTCTTGACCCCATCGACCTTCTTCACCCCGGCCAGGAACTTGTCGAAAACCTCGCGGTCGTCGAACAGGCCGGTCACCAGCAGGCGCTGCTCGTAGATCTCGGTCGAGGCCTCGAGGGTGCCGAGGTCGGCCATCAGCTTGTTGACCTCGATCACGATCCCGTTGTCCTTGAAGATGTCCTCGAACGAGCGCGCCTCGATGGCCCGGTCGAACAGGGTCTTGGGCGCGGTCAAGAGGTCGAGGAGCTGGGCCGAGGCGGGCGGACCGGCGAAAAGGCCGGCGATCGGGACCAGTGCGAAAAGACCACGGATGAAAAGGCCGCGTATGGCGTGCATGGCGCGTCCTCCCCTTGCCAAAACAACCGGGCGATCCTAGCACACCGGCCTCGATTGGACAGCACCGAGGCCGGCGGCGGGGATGCCGTCCACCAACCCGCGAGGTTAGACAGCGGCCCGGGCCACCGCCTATAATCGGCGCATTATGGCGAATTTCACCAGTTGGCGGGGGGACGTCGGCATCATCAAACCGACGATGAGGCCGGGATCGCTCGAGGAGCTGATCCGCATGCTGCCCGAGGGCATCGGCGTGTTGCCGCTGTTCCTCGATATCCAGCGCGGCACGGCGGACGAGTTCGCCGATGTGATGGCGGCCTATGAGGTCAAGGTCGCGCAACTGGCGGAACATAAGGTCGATCTCATCCATCCCGAGGGCGCGCCGCCCTTCATGGTCAAGGGCTACCGGGGCGAGAGGGAGATCATCGACGGCTGGGAGAAGAAATACAAAATCCCGGTCTTCACCTCGGGCACCAACCACATCGCCGCGCTCAAGGCGCTGGGGATCAAGAAGTTCGTCGGCGCCTCGTACCTCGGCGGCAACCTGAATGCGACCTTCGCCGATTATTTCAACGACGCCGGCTTCGAGGTGCTGGCGATGGAGGGGATGGCGGTGCCTTTCGAGGACGCCGGCAAGCTCTCGCCCTTCGAGGTCTATTCACACGTCAAGCGGTCCTTCCTCGACCATCCCGGCGCCGAGGGCATCTATCTGCTCGGCAGCGCCTGGCGGGTGCTCGACATCATCGAGACCCTGGAGCAGGACTTGCAGGTGCCGGTGGTCCACCCGGTCACCGCGCGCTGCTGGGAAATCCAGAAACGATTGTATGTCCGCGAGCCCATCGCCGGTTACGGCCGCCTGGTCGCCGAGTTGCCTTAACGGCCGGTCCCACCCTTCTCGCCCACCATTCCCGAAGGCGCCTAGAGAGGGCCCCGCGCGCGGCCGGGGTCAGGCAGGAAATCCTTGCCAGGCAGGAAACCTTTGAACGGATCAGCGGCCAAGTCGGAAGAAGTGTCGTGGAGGGTGCAGGCGCCGGTCTATGCCGCCGGCCTGTTCTCCAACTCCATGACCCACATGATTTCGGTGGTGTTGCCGTTGTGGGTGCTGAGCTTCGAGGACTCGGCGTTGGTGATCGGCATCGTCATCGGCGTCCGCCAGGTGCTCCCCGTTTTGTTCGCCATCCATGGCGGCGCGCTGATGGACCGGCTCGGCATCCGCAGGGTGATGATCGCCTTCGCCGTCATCGGCGCCATCGTGCCGTTCCTGTTCCCGCTGTTTCCCTTCATTTCGGCGGTGATCGTGCTGCAGATGCTGAGCGGCATTGCCGCCGCCATGGGCTGGATCGGCACCCAGGCCCACATCGGCGCGGCGATGAAGGCAAGCCCGACCTACGCCGGACGGATGACGGTCTGCAACCGCTTCGGCGCCCTGGCGGGGCCGCCCTTGATCGGCGCCGCTTGGGACGGTTTCGGGGTCTGGGGCGGGTTCCTGACGCTCGGTTTGTGGGCGCTCGGCCTGTTGGCCGCCTCGATCCTGCTGCCGCCGCCGAAGGCCACCATTGCCCCGGCGCGCCTGACGGCCGGTGATCTCCTGCCGAAGCCCGCCGATTACGCCGCCGCCTTCAAACTGTTGTCCATCCCCGCCATCGCCCTGGTGATCATGCTGACCCTGCTGCGCCATTCGGGCAACGGCATACAGGGCTCGTTCTATATCGTCTATCTCGAGAGCATCGGCATCTCCGCCACCATGATCGGTCTGCTGATATCGGCGGCATCGGTGCTGGGCATCGGCGGATCGCTGCTGGCGGCGCCGTTGGCGCGTATCTTCAGATCCCACTGGCTGCTGCTCCATGCGGCGGCGGCCTCGGTGCTGTTCATCGCCATCACGCCGGTGCTCGGCACCTATTTCCTGCTCGTCGTCGCGGCGGCCTTGCGCGGCGGCGCCATGGGCCTGGCCCAGCCGCTGATGATATCGGTGATGGCCGGCGCCGCCGGCGACGCCCAGGGCAAGGCCGTGGGCCTGAGGACGACGGCGAACCGCGTCGTCGTCATGGTGGTCCCGGTGGTCATGGGCGGAGCGATCGAATTCGTCGGGCTGGCGAACAGCTTCTATCTCGTCGGCGGGGCGCTTCTCGCCACCCTCATACCGATCACCCTTCACATCAGGCGCTCTCCCGCCTTCCGGGATTAGCCGACCGGCGGCGATCAGGGCCGCCGGATTTTTCGCCTACCCTATTCGGGTTTGCGCGCCAGGAAGGCGTATCCGTGAACGTCGAACATCCGCGCCTTGTCCTCGCCGCCGGCGCCGGCAAAGGTGTCGACCGGCGGACCGGTCACGATGTCGACGAAACCGCTGTCCTCCATCATCTTCCGCCAGCCTGCGCACGGCAGGCCACCGGCGATTCAGGCGGTCCAGAGGTCGACGTTACGTTTCGCCTCCTCGGGTACCGGCTTGCCATTGGCGATATCGGCGAACTGCAGACGGCCGCCGGGACGCAACACGCGTCCGATTTCCGAGAAAACTTTGTTCTTATCGGCGCAGAGATTGATGACGCCGTTGCTGATGACGACGTCCGACCAGCCGTCCTCGACCGGCATTTCCTCGATCAACCCCTCACGAAACTCGACATTGTCGAGACCCATGCGCCGGGCCGTGGACCTTGACTTCTCGAGCATCTCCCCGGTCATGTCGATGCCGACGACGCGTCCGGAGGCCCCCACCTGCCCGGCGGCGACGAAGCAGTCGAAACCGCCACCCGATCCGAGGTCGATGACGCGCTCGCCCTTCACGAGCGAGCGCAGCGAGAAAGGGTTGCCGACGCCGGAAAACGACTCGACCGCGGCATCGGGCAGGGCGCCAACCATCGCGTCGTCGTATCCCAAGCGCTTGGCCAGGGGGCGGCCGGTATGGAAGTGGTACTCGGCATGGGGATTGACGGCGACCTCCCGGTACTTCGCCTTGACCTCTTCACGCAGCACATCGGCATCGACGACACTATCGGTGGCATCGGCATTGACGCTCATGATGTCCTCTCCCTCCTCTCCGGTTCGTCGCTCTGTTGCTTTCGTCATCCTCGTTCGACATAGATTACCATGATGATCCTGATCGGGCACCCGTCAAGAGGATGGATGGCGCCTTCGTCGTGACGGCGCCAATCAGCGATGAACCATGTAAACCGGGAAGGGGTATTCGATCAGGCTGCCGCTTGGTTGGAGCGGACCCGCGGTGTGCCCAGGTAGACGAATCCGGTGTCAAGCTTGTTGTAGAATTGAAGTTCCCACCGCTGCCACAGTTTCGGCAACCACCACTCCGGGGTCTCGACGATCAGGTGGGCGTTGCGCCCGTCGGCCAGCTCCTTATGGGCCGGAACCGTTGCCACCGTCAAAAATATCGCCCGTTCTGTCAGCCGCGCCATGTGGTCGAGCACGGCATCCAGGCAGTCGGGCTCGATGTGTTCGAGTACGTCGATCGACACCACGAACTCCGCCGGCGACGGTTCAGCGGCGTACTTCTCGACCGCCGGGTCATAGTTGAATACCTTGAGCTTGCCCTCGAGTGCCTGACCGAGGCGCCCCTTGCCGGCGCCATAGTCAAGTAGCGCCTCCACCTTTAGGGACTGAATCAGTGCCAGCACTTGATCGACATACATGAGAGACGCCACCCCATAGTCTGGATTCTCATGCAGTTGCTGGTTTAGTTCGCGATATTCCGGTGTGATCAGCAACGGTCTTCTCCACATCCTTACCCGCCATCTGCCGGCGCCAGCCCTTTGGCCGGATCAACCGTCCGGTGTGGCCCACCCTGACCCTGCTCTAATTTGGTTAATTTTTATCAAAGATTGGCGTTCGGCAATGACGGCCGGCGTCCCTGGCTGCGGATTCGTGCCTGCCGTTGGGTTCAATGGCCGATGGGTCCAATGGGTTGGACAAAGCCAGGATGGACGAACAGTATGAGCGGTGCGGCGAATGGGTGTCGCGTGGGGAAAATTTCAGCAGGAGGATGCGGGTGATCAGCGGGACGAGGCGGGCGTTCATCAAGCTCGGCCTGTTTGGCCTGTTCGTTGGGCTGGTCTTCGCGGCGGCGGCGCAGGATCGGCCCGTGCCGGTCGATCTCGAGCTCGCCTTCGTCGTCGACCAGTCGGGCAGCATCGACCAAGAGGAGACCCTGCTGCAGCGTCAGGGCTACGCCACGGCGCTTACCGACCCCGTGGTGCTGCGGGGGATCACCGGCGGCCTGCTGCGCTCCATCGCCGTCGCCTATATCGAGTTCGCGGCCGAGACCTGCGAGCAGTTGAGCGTCCCCTGGACCCGCATCGACGGTGCGGACGCGGCCAAGGCCTTCGGCGGACGGATCCTGGCGCTGCCGATCGAGTACTGCCCCGGCGGCAACGCCGTCGGCGACGCCCTTGCCTTCGCCGCCGCATCGATCGAAGCCAACCGCTTCGAAGGCACCCGCCGGGTCATCGACATCTCCGGCGACGGGCCGAACACGCTGGGCCGCGCCATCCGGCCGGCGCGCGACGCCATCGTGGCGATGGGCATGACGATCAACGGTCTGGTGATCGAAAGACCTGAGATGCCCGAGCTCGAGCTTTATTTCCGCCAGGCGGTGACCGGCGGTCCCGGCTCGTTCGTCATCAAGGCAGAGGACCGCCGCTCCTTCGCCGACGCCATCATGAAGAAGCTGATCCTCGAGATCGCCGGGGGAGCCGAACCGGCGCGGCAGGCAAAGGCCATCGTCCCGCCTGCGCGGCCGAAGCCGCTTCGGCGTGGCGAAGGCCCGGACCGCTGAGCGATCCTCTTCATTTCTTGAATACGCGGGCGGGTAGCCGCGGCGGGCCTGCCGGCGGCCGGACCCAAACTCGGGATATGTTTACAGATAGTTAACCATCATATGTTTAATTGCGGTCAGGGTGCTCTTCAACCTGAGGGGGAAGGTCATGGGCTCCGGCCTGATCGTCATTGCCGAAGACAACTCCGCGCAGAGGAAACTCTATTCCGCATTCCTCGAATCGCGTGGTTTTACCGTCGTCACCGTCTGAGGGTCCGCCATGCGCGTTCAAGAGATCCTGAATATCAAGGGCGACAAGGTTGTCGCGGTGCGGCCGCAATCCACCATTGCCGAGGTCATCGGAATACTAGCTCGCGAACGCATCGGAAGCGTGTTGGTGACGTCCGATGAGGGGACGCTAATGGGGATCATCTCGGAGCGGGACATCGCTTACGGCTTCTGCAAGTACGAGGAGGCCCTGCCCAAAAAGCGCGTCGGCGAATTGATGGCGCGGCCCGTCGTCACCTGCCGGCCCGAGCACGGTATCGACGACGTGATGAAGCTGATGAATTCCCATGGCATCCGCCACCTCCCGGTCGTCGTCGATGGTAAATTGGTCGGCATCGTCAGCGCCCGTGACATCATGAAAAGCCGGATGGCGGTATTGGAAACGAATATCGAAGCGATGAAGCGGGCCGAGCAGGAACTATTGCGCGCCAAGGAGGATGCCGAGGTCGCCAATCGCGCCAAATCCGAGTTCCTTGCCAATATGAGCCATGAGCTGCGGACACCGCTAAACGCCATCCTCGGGTTTTCGGGAATCGTGCAAAATGAGAGCCTCGGACCGATCGGCAACGCCAAATATCGTGAATACATCACCGACATCCATGAGTCCGGTAGGCATCTGCTCGCCCTCGTCGACGACTTGCTCGATTTCTCGACAATCGAGGCCGGCGAACACAAGTTGGACGAGGAGCGGATCGACGTCCCCAAGATCGTCCGTTCCTGCCTGGCCCTGGTGGGGGGGCGTGCCCAGGAAGGCGGCGTCAAGATCGTCTCGGAAGTGCCGGAAAAACTTCCGCCTCTGTTCGCCGATAAGCGCAATATCAAACAGATTCTGACCAATCTGCTTTCCAACGCGGTGAAATTCACCCCGTCGGGTGGCGAGGTCACCCTACGGGCCTGGGTCCACGCCAATGACGGCTACGTGTTTCAGGTTGCCGATAGCGGAATTGGTATCGCGCTTGAAGACATACCCAAGGCGCTTTCGCCCTTTGAGCAGGTCGACGGCAGGCTCAACCGCAGATACCAAGGGGCGGGCCTTGGCTTGCCGCTCACCAAATCGCTGGTTGAATTGCACGGAGGTTCCCTGGATCTGCAAAGCCAGGTCGGGGTCGGCACCACGGTGACGGTGCGTTTCCCCGCCGAGCGCGTCGCCGCCGCCGAACTCGATGCGGCACACTCTCCGGCGGCGTAGATACCTTCCGGCCCGCCGCGAAATAATTCTTCCCGCCCCGCACCCCGAGAGGCCGCTACTTCTCGTCGCGATCTGCCAACTTCCGCAATATACGGAAGACCAGCAAAACGGCGTAACCCGCCATGGCGCCGGTAAGCGCCATCAGCGCGCCCTCGGCGAAACCCCCTCGCTCGAAGCCATAACCGAGGTCGACGACGCCCCGACCATCTAGGTAGGCGGCGGCCATCATGCCGCCGATGATGGCGAGGACGACGGATCTGGTTTTCGGGCTCATCCTTCAAAGCCTTAGCGCGTTATCCGATCAGCTTGACCCATCCCGCCTGCGCGGCCGAAGCCGCTTCGGCGTGGCGAAGGCCCGCTTCCCCATCCGGCCGTTGGCCCTCTATCGGTTCTCCAAGGCTGGTACCCCCTGTCATAGGAGGATGGCACATCTGACGGCCTTGCGGGTTGTTCGGCTAGGAGCGTGGTCCGCCGTGATGCCGGGCGCATCACAAGGGCCGCGCGACGAGAGCGTAAGGGCCCGCAAGGCCGCCCGACGGGTCGCATATCGTGGCCACCGGAGGGCGTCGGCGACGCTTGACGACCCGTCCTCCGCAGCAGCGGCACCTTCCCGCCTTCCAGAGTTGTAGGGCGGACAGTCGCTGCCGCTGCGGAGGGTGGATGTCCCGACACTCGCCTCGGCGAAGCCTCCGGCGGAGCCAGGGTCGCCGGCGCGACGCCTCCTACCCGGTGGCCGCGAAAAGACGATCATATGCGCCATCCTCCTATGACAGTGGGTACTCGGTGTTGGCGCCGACCGCCTCCCCTTTGAGGCCGAATCGCGGCTTCTTGTGGGGCTCGGCGCGGCAGCCGAGAAGGATCATGTACTCATCGCCGGTGTTTTCGAGCTCATAGAACTCGCCCTTCGGCACGACGACCACATGGCCCCGCTTGAGCACCTTCCGGGTGCCGTCGGGGAAGGTGAAGGTGCACTCGCCCTGGGCGCAATAGAATATCTCGTCCGCGGTGTGCTTGTGCATGGGCCCCTTGGTGCCGGGATGATCGCCGTGAATCCAGGTATGGAAGTGATCGGAACCGAACAGCACCAACTTGCTGTGACCGACCTCCAGCTCCGGCTCGTGCATGACGTCGAAAAACTCAACAGCCATCATTTCCTCCGAATATTACGTATCCCGGTGAACGGGCGGATCGGACCGGCCGGCGAAAAGGCCGTGCGCTTGGCCTGAAAGCGCGTTCTTGGTCTTTCTGGCAATATTCCAGACGGTCTTATAATATCCCCTGAAGCGCGATCCCATCAAGCCATGCGCGCCGGGCAAATAGTAGTCGCAGGCGAATTCGCGGCAATGACCGGCGATAATTCAAGGAGGAAACCATGTCGGAGCAGACAGCATCGGATGACAGGGCCAAGGAGCGCGAAGCCTGGCACGCCGAGCAGGAAGCCAAGATCCAGATCTTCCGATACAAGAACCGGTTCACCAAGCCCGAGGATTTCGGCCATGGCAAGGCGATGGTCAAGCTGGGGCGGAGCGACATCCTCAGAGGGTTCGTTCAGGTGGTGAGAAAGGGCGGCGAGACCAACCTCCATTACCACACCAAGATCGACAGCCTGTGGATGGTGCTGAAGGGCCGCGCGCGCTTCTATGGGCCGGACGATGCGGTCATCGGCGAGTTCGGGCCGCATGAGGGCGCCCTCATCCCGCGCGGCGCGCGCTATTGGTTCGAAAGCGCCGGCGAGGAGGATCTCGAACTGTTGCAGGTCTCGGCCTTCTCCGAAGTCGGCGCCGAAAAGTCCGGCCGGACCGATGCCTCGCCACGCAAGCGGCCACGGGACGCCACCACGCATTACCAAGCCTATTCGTGAAGCCCGCCGGGCCTTCGCCACGCCGACCCGCTACGCCAGCGAAGCGTGGCGAGAGCGGCTCCGGCCGCGCAGGCGGGATGGGGCCCGCGGCGGAGACGGCATGAAGCCCCTCTCCGGCATGAGTGTGGCGGAGCTCAACCGGCTCCATGAGGACCTCTACGTCGCCCTCGGCCCGGACTTTGAAGAAGGCCGGGAAGGGGCCACCAGGAACGTCGAGGAAGCCCTGAAAATCGCCGCCACCCATCGCATTCAACGCATCAATGATCCGATCGATGCGCCCGGCGGCGGCGGCAAGGAAGCCAGCGCGCGCTACAAGCTTTACCGCGACGGCCAGACCGTCGCCGACTTCATCCGCGAGCACGGCGACGGCTGCCATCTCCGCCTCGACGTGCAAAGGGGGAATATCAAGCTCATCGGATAACGCGCCAGGTTCGCCGATAAACCGGATGAGTCCTCTTGCGAACCCCGGCTAGAAAAATTCCCGTTGCAAATAGTCAGCGGTCGCTTCCGCCGCCAGCGCCTGTCCCCTGGGGCTCCAATGGGTGTTGGCCTTCTTGAAATAGAGCGTCTGGGGATCGTTCCTCATGAATATGTCGAACAGATTGATCCTGCCGATGCCGGCGCGTCGGCATATCTTCTCCACCGCCGATGAAATATTGGTCCTTCTGTAGCCGCTGAATTTTGCCAGGTCGCCGTGGTTCGGCGAGATGTTTTCGGTGAGATCCAGTGAAGACGGCTGAATCAGGACAACGAACTCGATGTCTTTAGAAGCCGCGAAGTCTCGCGCTTTCCGCAACACTCTATCCATCAGGGCGATCTTCACCCGCGCCGATTCACTCTCGATATCCGTCGCCACATCGAGATCATAATGATCCGCCAGCACGCTGAAACGGCGTGGCTTGCGATCCCGGTAGACGGCATATTCCGCCTCGCCTGTCGCCGCCAGATAACGCAGGATTTGGTCTGACTTAGCCGGGTTATCCTGGTCCGAATCCGGTCTGAAAATGAACCACGTCAGGTTTTTCTTAAAGTTCCGCGCCACCTGCACGAGATAGAGCGATGACCATAGCGATATGGCGTTCGCATCGGGCACCAACATGGTCTTTTCGCCCTCCAACAATTTCCTCATCCCGGGCGTTTCGACGAGCTTGCCATCGGGCGCCAACTCGAACAGCCGGTTCCTCAACAGATCGCCGAAGTCGTTGTCGGCGAAAACATGAAAGATAACGATGTCCGGCCGGTAAACTTCCGCCTCGTTCCTGAATTTGAGGAGGCTTTGGTCGGGACCGAAACCGATGACGCCGGCGTTTATGACGTCTACGTTCTTGCCCAGGCGGCTCTCGAGCCCGGTCTCGAGGCGGTGAGAGAAAGTGTCCTTCAGGCTTGAAAAACGCGCCTGGACGTTCGAGTCGCCGTAGACCATGATCTTGAGATCCGGATTTTCCTCCAGCGGCGCGCCGCGAAAGCCCTCGGCGTTGGTCTGCCAGCGGACCGCGGTATTGCCGTTGGCGAGCAATCCGAAAAACGTCTTCTCGACGTTGGGCTTCAGGGTCACGAGGTAATCCGGATGAAAGTCATAGGCGCTGTTCTTCGGACCGACGTGAGGAAAGAGAATTCGCAGAAACCCTTCGCACAGGATCACGAAAATCAACGTGATCGCCACGACGATTCCGGTATCGCGCAGGTTCTTTTTTAGTCGGACCACCTTTGTCTCATCCGATCATTCGAGGCATCGCCGATCCGATGGCCCGGCCCTTCCCCACTCCATTCACACCGGGTCATCGGAGGGGTACTTCGCCCTTCCCACATGCAGGATGAGCACCGCGATGGTGATCACGAGGATGGCGCCGGAAATAACCAGGATGCGCTCGTCCGGCATGGTCTTGATGTTGATCGCGAGCAAGCGGGTCAGCGCCGTGATGGCGACGTAGAGCAGGAATTCCACCGGCAGGCGATGGGTCTTGAAATGGATTCCGACCATGGCGCCGAGCTCGAGATAAATGAACAGCAACAATATGTCCTTTATGTCCGCATAGCCCTGCTCGACCATGCCGAAATAGGTGTAGATTGCCGACCAGACGATGGTGCCGCCGATGACGAACAAGGCCACCAGATGGAACGCGTCCACCATCTGGTTGCCGACAGCTTCTCCTAACTTTTCGACCCGAGTGCCGACATTGTCGCACCAGATGGCGAACTTTTCGGTGCGATCGACGAATTGTTCTTCCATGATGTGCCCCCTCCCCTGGATGACGCTTGATCGCGTTCAAAGATGTATCCAACATTAATCAAGCGCAGCCGCATTCAGCCTGTCAATGTTTGATGATCCCGGCGCCGGTCGCATTTTGCATCGGGCGGGGAAGCCGGAGGCGATCCGGGACGGCTGAAAGCGGCGGGTGGGGGCGCCGTCCGCCGAAGGGTGGTCAGGTGGCGGTGCCGGCGGTGGCTCGGGCGGAGACCGCGGTCCGGCCCTTGACCGTACGGTCGGCGCGATCGCGCAGGAGATAGCCCGCTCCCCTCACCGTCTCGATATAGCTTTCGCCGTCACTCGCCGCCGCCAGTTTCCGGCGCATCTTGCAGACGAATACGTCGATGATCTTGTGACCGGGCTCGTCCCGGCCGCCGTAGAGATGGTCGAGGAACTTCCCTTTGCCGAGCGTCACCCCCTTGCGCAGCGACAGCAGCTCGAGGATGCCGAATTCCTTGGTCGTCATGTGCACCGGCCGGCCATCGACCTCGATGGTGCGCGAATCGAGATCGACCGCGAGGGCGCCGGTGTGAATGACGGACCGGGCCCGGTCCTGCGACCGGCGCACCACCGCGTAGATGCGGGCGATGAGCTCCCCCTTATCGAACGGCTTCGTCAGATAGTCATCGGCGCCGATACCAAGACCCTTGATCTTCTCCTCCGCATCCGCGAGGGCCGAGAGAATGAGCACCGGCGTCTTCACGCCGGCCGTGCGCAGCCGCGCCAGCACCTCATAGCCATCCATATCGGGTAGCAGGAGATCGAGCAGCACGATGTCGTAGTCGTCATAGAGCCGGCCCATTTTCAGGCCGTCTTCCCCGCGATCGGCGGCGTCGACGGCAAAACCCTCGGCGCACAACAACAACTCGACGCTTTTCAGGGTTTTAAGGTCGTCCTCTATCAGCAGCACACGCATCGCGGACCCTCCGGAACCGACGTCGATTCCCATCGGTCATGGGAATTATTATTAATGTAAATAGACAAACTAAGTTAACTAACACTTAACGCGGTCTTACTTCCCAGGACTTCTACCGGCGCGACTTCGCCATGCCCGGTCGGCAAGGCCCGGGGCGGCCACGGGTAGCGGGCGAATTTGCGCGGCGCCCTTGTGGATGGCGATGGCGGCCGCGGCGCCGCGCGGCGCCGATATCTGTTAATGTGGCCGGGCGATAGGGCAGACAGGAGCCGGTGGCGGTCCCGGCGCCCCATCGAAGGCCCCTTCGCGCTCGCCGCTTCGCCCGGAGCTTGTTAAATGTTCGCTGCGTTCCTCAAGGCATTCGGTCAGTTGGCGGATGGCGCTACCCGGCGGTTGATCTGGTTGAGCCTCGGCGCCGCCATCGCTGTCTTCGCGGCACTTTGGTTGACCATCGGCATCGCGATCGAGAGCACGGAACTGTTCGCCTCGGGTTGGCTGGAGACGATCGTCGATGTACTCGGCTGGGCGGCCACCCTGGTGCTCACCTGGTTCCTCTTTCCGGCGGTGTTCACCGTCATCTCCAGCCTCTTCCTCGATCGCGTGGCCGGCGCCACGGAAGCCCGCCACTACGCCGATCTGCCCGAGGCCCCAGGCGCCGGGCTGGGCGCGGCGCTCGGCGCCACCGCCGGTTTCCTTGCGGCGATGGTCGTGCTCAACCTGGTCATGCTGATTTTCCTGCTCATACCGCCGCTTTTTCCGTTCGTCTTCTACGGCGTCAACGGCTATCTCCTGGGGCGGGAATTCTTCGAACTGGTGGCGCTGAGGCGCATCGGCCTCGAAGAGGTCCGGCATTTGAGGAAGGCGCATCGGGGACGGCTGTTCCTCGCCGGTATCGTCATCGCCTTGCTGTTCACGGTGCCGGGGCTCAACCTGGTGGCGCCGGTGATCGCCACCGCCGCCATGGTGCATCTGTTCGAAAACTTTCGCACGCCCGGGCCCCCTGCGATTTGACCGACCCGTCGCATCGGCCCCCTGCCGGCGGGCGGAATAAGCCCTTCCAGCGATGCATCGGCCGGCCTTTCAGCCATGCATTCCCGTCAACACAGTGTTGAGACTTTTGCGCTACACATAGACGCCTCCGGCCTCCATCTGAGGGTCAGCGCCGGGCCTGGCTCGCGGAGTTCGAGACCGGGTCCGCTTCTTGACAACACCAAGACTTAAGGAAAACAAGAATATGACCACCCCCACTTACGACAATTTTCACCTCGGCCACGGTCCAGCCGCTTTCGCTCCCGAACCGAAGGGCGATGAGGACGCGCACTCGGACCGGCGCTCGCCCTTCGCCGCCATCGCCGCCTGGTTCAGCCGTCTCGTGGACTCGATCGAGCGCGCCAACCGGCGCAAGGTGCTCCACCAGCAGCTGATCACGCTCGACGATCACCTGCTTGCCGACATCGGCATTCACCGCGGCAATATCCCCCGGCTGGTCGCCGAATCCTACCGCACCTACACGCACGCCCCCGAGACTCAATCCGCCGCGACCCGGCCCGATCCCTTGACCATCGAGGAAGACCTGGCGGTGGTGGACGTCCCCGCCAACGACGCCGAGACGCCGCGCGCGGCCTGACTAGTACCTAACGCCTCCCGACGCCGGGTCCGGTTCCATCGGACCCGGTTTTTTATCGGCTCCGGCCCCGCCCGGGACCGCCCATCCCCCGTCCACCTCACATTTTCGTGATGACAAGCGGTTGGTTGTTGGCAAGGACGGCCCGCATTTGTTAGAGGTTGAGGAGGCGGTGCCGCCGGACGCATTCCGCTTTGCCGGTTCCCCCCGCCCGATCTAGCCCGGCCCGGGAGGGAGCCCGAGATGAGACATCCATGAGGGGCCGGCCGTGAGTATGGCGCTTATCGCGCCCTGGCTGGTGTTGCTGGGCTACTGCGCCCTGATCCTGCGCATGACGCCTCGGCGGGTGACGCCGGCGCAGTTCTTCGCCGGCGTGTCCGAGACCGGCGGCGAGCCGGGCCTGTGGCTCCTGGTGGCGTCCGCCGCCATCACCTGGATTTTCGCCAAGTCCATCGCCAACGCCGCCGATCTCGCCAATGCCTTCGGTGTCGCCGGAGGCATCGGCTACGCCTTCTATTACCTGAGCTTCGTGGTCGCCGGCGTGACCATCTATCTGCTGCGC
>JADFPK010000178.1 GCA_022562375.1 Pseudomonadota bacterium | reverse complement strand
CGGGCGCCGTGGCCCGTATGGCCGCCCGCTTCGCCGCCGGCGACGACGCCCTGGCCCGCACCGTCCGCGCCCGTCAGGACGCGGTGGAGCGCTGGCGGTTCCTGGATGCCCGGCTGGTGAAGGCCGCGAGCCAGCCTCCCGGGAAGCGCAACGCCGCCGTGGAAGGGAGGCTGCGCTCGGACCTCAAGGCGTTGGATGCCCGCCTCGGTGCGCTCGATGGGCGCCTGGCGCGGGAGTTTCCCGAGTACGCCGAGCTGGCGGCGCCCCGCCCGGTGACGCTTGCCGAGGCGCGGAAGCTGCTGGCGCCCGATGAGGCCTTGCTCGCTTACGTCATCGGCGAGAAAGAAAGCTATCTCTGGGTGGTGCGGGCGGATCGGGCGAAGATGCACCGGGTTGGCCTCGGCCGCGCGGCGCTCGATGCGGCGGTGAAGGCGTTGCGCGCCGGCCTCGATCCGACGGGGCTTGTGATCCGCGACATCGGTGACATCCCGCCTTTCGACATGACCAAGGCGTATGGGCTCTACCGCAAGCTCTTCGCGCCCGCCGAGCCGCTGCTCGAAGGCGCGCGCCACGTCTTCGTGGTTCCCGACGCCGGGCTGCGAAGCCTGCCCCTTGGCGTGCTGATCACCGAGGCGCCATCAGAACGCATTACCGACCTGCCCGGCTACCGGCGGGCGCCGTGGCTGGCCAGGAAGTATGCGATGACCGTGTTGCCCTCGGTGTCGTCGCTGCGCGCCCTGCGCCGCTTCGCCAAGGCGGCGCGGGCGAAGCGCCCGTTCGTCGGCTTTGGCGATCCGGCGCTTGAGGGGAAACCCGGAAGCGGCAGGGGCATCGATTATGCCGCCCTGTTCCCCCGCGGCGCGGTGGCCGACGTGGTTGCGGTGCGCAACCTGCCGCCGCTGCCCGACACGGCGGATGAGTTGCGCGCCATCGCCCGCGCCTTGAAGGCGTCCGACGACGAGATCTACCTCGGCGCGCGCGCCACCGAGGGCCGGCTCAAGACCATGGACCTGTCGCGTTACCGGGTCCTGGCGTTCGCCACCCATGGACTGGTGGGCGGGCAGATCGAGGGCGTCGCCGAGCCGGGCCTGGTGCTGACCCCGCCGGAGGAGGGAAGCGAGCGCGACGACGGCATCCTCACCGCCAGCGAGGTGGCGAAGCTGAAGCTCGATGCCGAGTGGGTGATCCTCTCGGCCTGCAATACCGCCGCCGCCGACGGGACGCCGGGCGCCGAGGGCCTTTCGGGACTGGCCAAGGCCTTCTTCTATGCCGGCAGCCGGGCGTTGCTGGTCTCGCACTGGCCGGTGGCGTCGGACGCGGCGGTCAAGTTGACGACCCGCGCCTTCGCCGAGCTCGCCAAGCCCGCCGGCATCGGCCGGGCCGAGGCGATGCGCCGCTCGATGCTGGCGCTGATGATGGACAAGGAAAGGCCCTATTACGCCCATCCCATGTTCTGGGCGCCGTTCATCGTCGTCGGCGAGGGCGGACGCCCTGGCGACGTGGAAGCGGGGGATGGGACGGGGGGTTGATGTTCCGATCCCGCCAATTCGATCCCTGATGGTGACGAAAGGATTTCACCACCTGCCTGCGCGAAGCCGGAGCTTCGCTTCGGCCCGCCTCCCGAAGTCGTGCGGAGGGCAGGCGAAGGCAGGCGGAGACGCAGAGACACAGAGGTTAAAAAAACCGGCAAAACCCCTTAAAGAAATTTCTCATCGCCTCTGTGCCTTTGTGGTTCCAGATCCTTGGCTTGAGCGAGCTTCATCGTATCCCTGGTGTCTCCATTGTAGTGAACCATTTGCCGGCACCCTCGGGGCTGGCCGGCCTCCGACATGTTCCGCGGCCCGTGGCCGGCCTGTCCCGCCGAACAAAAGATATTGATTTGCTTGACAAATCGGGCAAGAGGGACCATTTGCCGTCTGAACATTGTCTCGCGATTGCGCGAAGCGCCGCCGACCGGCGGCACCATTTCCCGAGAACAATAATCAAGAATCTTCCCGTTCCGGCCGCGCCCGGAGCAGGGCGAAACGCCGGGCCCCGGCCGCGTCGAGGACGCCGTCCGTGCCGCCCGGCGCATAAGGATACCTACGTGACCGATAGTAATTTCTCAGGCCTCGGCCTGGCCGATCCGATACAGCGTGCGTTGAACACCAGAAACCATGTCATCCCGACGCCGATCCAGGCGCGGGCCATCCCCGAACTCCTCACCGGCAGGGATATGCTGGGCATCGCCCAGACCGGCACCGGCAAGACGGCCGCCTTCGCGCTGCCCATTCTCCACCGACTTTCCCGAAAGCCCAGAAACAAGATCAACAACGGGCCACGCGGCCCGCGCGCCCTGATCCTGGCGCCGACTCGCGAACTGGCGATCCAGATCGGCGACGAGTTCCGCGCCTACGGCACGCATCTGCATCTGCGCCACACCGTGATCTTCGGCGGCGTCAGCCAGAAGCCACAGGTCAACGCCCTCGCCCGCGGCGTCGACATCGTCATCGCCACGCCCGGCCGCCTGCTCGACCTCCTGGGCCAGCGGCGACTCGGGCTCGGGGCGGTCGAGTTCTTTGTCCTCGACGAGGCCGACCGGATGCTCGACATGGGCTTCGTGCGTGACATCCGAAAGATCGTCGCGGCGTTGCCTAAGAGACGCCAGACGCTGCTGTTTTGCGCCACCATGCCGAAGGCAATCGCGGGCCTCTCGGGCGAAATACTGGTCGATCCGGTTCGCATCGAGGTGACGCCCCAAGCCACGCCGATCGAGCGCATCGAGCAGAGCATCTATCACGTCGATGCCGCCGGTAAGGCGGCTTTGCTGGCCAGCGTTCTGGACGATCCCGCGTTGTCGCGGGTACTCGTGTTCGCGCGCACCAAGCACCGCGCCAACCGCGTCGCCAAGCAACTCGTCAAATGCGGCGTCGTCGCCGAGGCTATCCATGGCAACAAGTCCCAGAGCGCTCGCCAGCGCGCCCTCAAACGGTTCCGCGCCGGTGATGCGCGGGTCCTGGTGGCGACCGATATCGCGGCCCGGGGCATCGATGTCGACGGCGTCACCCATGTCATCAACTATGAGCTTCCCAACGAGCCGGAAAGCTATGTCCATCGCATCGGGCGGACGGCGCGGGCCGGTGCCGGCGGGGTGGCGTTCTCGTTCTGCGACCCGACCGAGCGCGGTTACCTGCGCGACATCGAACGGCTGATCCGGTACCGGCTGATGGTGATCGGAGAAGGGCCCGTCGAGGCGGCGCCCGACGGGTTAGGCAAGGCCAAGAAGTCCCGTGGTGAGCCCTGGCACAAGCGCGGCCGGCCCCGCAACGGTGGCAATCGCAAGCGCCCCTCCAACCGCGGCGCGGCGGGCAAACGGGCCGCAACGATCGCCTGGAATTAAGGGGCCAACTAAGGGGACGCCATTCTTAATTACCATCGGTCTACGCGATCAGGAGTTGACCGGCCCCGGCCATCCGCTTTCCACCGGTGGAGAGCCGGCGGGCGGCGTTACATTTCGCCGTCGCCGGCGGCGTCGGAGCCGCCCGGCAGTCCGGCCTCGGCGATGTCCGAGGGATCGTGGGCCGCCGCCGCCCTCCTGGCCGGTTTGGGCTTGGCCACGGGCTTCGCCGCCGCCTTCTTCTCTTCGCCCGCCATCATCCTGACATAGGCCGGCGGCGCCGCGCCCGATTTGTCCTCGCCGAAATAGATCGTCTGGTGGGGGAACGGGATCTCGATGCCGAGCTCGTCGAAGCGGATCTTCATGCGCCGGTTGAACTCCCGCCCCACCGTCCACTGCTTGATCGGCCGGGTGGTGATCCGCGCCTTGATGACGATCGCCGAATCGCCGAACTTGTCGAGCCCCATGACCTCCAGCGGCTGGGTGATCAGCGGCCCGAATTCCTCGTCCTCCTGCATCTCGGCGCCGATCTCCTTGAGGACCTCGATCACCTGATCGACGTCCTCGCGATAGGCGATGCCGATCTCGAAGACGTAGCGCGAGAAATCCTTGGTGAGATTGAGGATGGTCGAGACCTCGTTGAACGGCATGGTGTGGACGGCGCCGGCAAAGTCGCGCAGCCGGATGGTGCGGATCGTTATCGCCTCGACGACGCCGGCGTGATCGCCGAGCTTGACCACGTCGCCGACGGCGATGGTGTCCTCCAAGAGGATGAACATGCCGGTGATCACGTCCTGCACCAGCTTCTGGGAGCCGAAGCCGATGGCGATGCCCATCACCCCGGCGCCGGCGAGCAGCGGCGCGATGTTCACGCCGAGCTCGGAGATGACGATCA
>JADFPK010000177.1 GCA_022562375.1 Pseudomonadota bacterium | reverse complement strand
TGCCCCGGCCCGTCCCTGGATGGCGTAACCGCCGGCCTTGCCCCGCCATTCGCCGGTCAAGAGATAGGCCTCGATTTCGCGCCTCTCCAGCCGCTTGAAGGTGACGGTGGTGGTGACCAGGCGGCAATGGGCCTTGCCCTTGGGATCGACGACGCAAATCCCGCCATGGACCCGGTGGCGGCGTCCCGAAAGCATCTCGAGGCACTGCCTGGCGGTGCCTTCATCCTCGGCCTTGGGCAGGATCCGCCGGCCGCAGGCGACGACGGTATCGGCGCCAATGATGACGGCGCCGGGATGGCGCCCCGCCACCTCGTGCGCTTTAAGCCGCGCCAAACGGATGGCATAACGCGGCGGCGTTTCGCGCTTCTCGGGCGTCTCGTCCACCTCGGCGGGGTCGATGGCGGCGGGCTCGAAGCCGATCTGGCGCAGAAGTTCCCGCCGGCGCGGCGAAGCCGAAGCAAGCACCAGCCCATGCGGCCTCCCCATGAAGTCTGAAGCTTATTTGAAGCGAAAGGTGATCCGACCCTTGGTCAGATCGTACGGCGTCATCTCGACGTTCACTTTGTCCCCGGCGAGGACACGGATTCGATTCTTACGCATCTTGCCCGAGGTGTGGGCAAGAATCTCATGATCGTTCTCGAGCTTGACGCGGAACATCGCGTTCGGCAACCGTTCGGTCACCGTGCCGGAAAACTCAAGCAGTTCTTCTTTGGCCATAATTCCTCTTACCATTGTCGAAGATAGCAGGAAAATGAGGGCGATAGCGCCGTCGGTCAAGCCTTTTCGGTGCCAATTACCGTAATGCTTCCAGTAGATACGAAGTATTGGCCGGCGCCAAAATCCGGAAAAAAACAAAGACCGAAGCACGATCCCCGCCGAATTACGGGTCCGGGTCAATGCATGCAAATCACCTGTCGCGGGTTTTATTTACACAAGAACCGCCGGCGCGCTGCAAATGGCCGCCGGTCATTGTTTGCGCCCGATATTGAGCCGGATGGCGATGGACAGCGCGTGGGCGTCGAGACCCTCCGCCACCGCCAGCGTCACCGCCGCCGGGCCGATGGCGGCGAGGCTCGCGGCGTCGCAGCCGACGATGGAGGTGCGCTTGAGGAAATCATCGACGCCGAGGCCCGAGGAGAAGCGCGCGCTGCGGTTCGTCGGCAACACGTGGTTGGGCCCGGCGACGTAATCGCCGATGGCTTCGGGGGTGTAACGGCCGAGGAAGATGGCGCCGGCGTTGCGGACCTCATCGGCGATGCTATCGGGGTCCTCGATGGCGAGTTCCAGGTGCTCGGGCGCCAGCCTGTCGATCAGCGCCACCGCCTCGCCGAGATCGCCGAGCGTGATCACGGCGCCGAAATCCGCCCAGCTCCTGGCCGCGATGTCGGCCCGGGGAAGGGTCGCCAGGTGCGTCCCCACCGCCTCGATCACCGCCGCCGCCAAACCCTCGTCATCGGTCATCAGTATGGACTGGGACGCCGGGTCGTGCTCGGCCTGGGACAGCAGGTCGATGGCGATCCAGGCGGGGTCCTGGCCGGCGTCGGCGACCACCAGGATCTCCGACGGTCCGGCGATCATGTCGATGCCGACGGCGCCGAACACCTGGCGCTTGGCGGCGGCGACGTAGACGTTGCCGGGGCCGACGATCTTATCCACGGCGGCGATGGTTGCGGTGCCGAACGCCAGGGCGGCGATCGCCTGGGCGCCGCCGATGCGGTAGATCTCGGAGACACCGGCGAGGTGCGCCGCCGCCAGCACCAACGGGTTGATCACCCCTCCCGGCGCCGGCGCCGCCATGGCGATGCGCTCGACACCGGCGATGCGGGCGGGCAGCGCGTTCATCAACACGCTCGAGGGATAGGCGGCCAAGCCCCCCGGCACGTAAATGCCGACGGCGGCGATGGCGCGAAAGCGGGTTCCAAGGGTCACGCCGGCGGCGTCGACATAGATCTGATCTTGCGGCAGCTGGCGGCGGTGATAGTCCTCGATCCGGTTGGCGGCGAGCTTCAGCGCCTCCAGCGTCTCGACATCCACCGACCTGGCCGCCGCCTCGATCTCGGCCAACGGCACGGCCAGGGTCTCGGGCGTCAACCGGGCATCGTCGAAGCGCTGGGTATAGTCGATGACCGCCTCGTCGCCGCGCGCCCGCACGTCGGCGAGGATTTCGGCGACGGTGGCGTCGACATCCGCGCGCACCTCGCGCTTGCCCGCCACCAGCCGGGCGAACGCCGCCTCGAAACCGGGGTCTCGGGTCGATAGCCTAAGCACCATCGCCCGCTCCCTCCGCCGTTCCCTCGCCGGCTTCATCTCCTGCTTCCTTGGCGGCTTGGGCGAAACGCTCGACCCAGGCGCCGACGGACTCGGGCCGGGTCTTGAGCGCCGCCCGGTTGACCACCAGGCGCGAGGTGACGTCGGCGATGTGCTCGACCTCCACCAGCCCGTTGGCCTTGAGCGTGGCGCCGGTGGAAACGAGGTCGACGATGCGCCGGCAAAGGCCGAGGCCCGGCGCCAGCTCCATGGCGCCCGAGAGCTTGAGGCACTCGGCCTGGACGCCGCGCCGGGCGAAATGACGCCGCGTGATCTCGGGATATTTGGTGGCGACGCGCACATGGGACCAGCGGGAGGGATTGTCGCCCGCCACCATCTCGGCGGGTTCCGCCACCACCATCCGGCAACGGCCGATGCCGAGGTCCACGGGCGCGTAGATTTCCGGATAGTCGAATTCCATCAGCACGTCGTTGCCGGCGACGCCGAGCTCGGCGCCGCCGAAGGCGACGATGGTGGCGACATCGAAGCTGCGCACGCAAATGATGTCGAGCGCCGCATCGGAGGTGGTGAACTTGAGTTGGCGCGCGTTCGGGTCGTCGAGAGCCGCTTCCGGCTCGATGCCCATGCGCGTGAGCAGCGGCCGGAACTCTTCAAGGATACGGCCCCTGGGAAGGGCCAACACCACTCGGTCCGTTTTCGGCAAGTTCCTTACCCTGTGCCGGGGTTCAAAGGGGAGGGCTTATACCCCTTTTGCGCCTAGTCTTCCAGTGGATGTTGGGGGCACCACCGGGTCGGCCAGGGTTCGCCGAAATCCTCGAGCAGGCAGTGGACCCGGTCGATCTCGAAGCGGATCACGGCGTCGCCGGCGAATACCAGCGTCAGGGTGTCGCCTTCGGCGACGATGGTCAGGATCTCGAGCACGTCCCCCGGTTTTTTCTGGCCGATGCCGCGGCAGCGCACCGCCTTGACGCCGTCGAAACAGATGCCGCAATGCACCCTCTCATATTGCTTGGCGCTGGGCTGGGCCGACAGGTTTTCCCAGCGAAAGCGGCTGGCGACGAGCATGAAGCGCGCCTCGTCGGGCAGGAACTTCATGTCGCCGATGGGGATCAGGGCGTCCTGCAGGCAGGCGGCGATGATGCCGATGTCCTCGGCGTCCTCGGCGCACAGTTTGAGCGGCGTGGTCATGGCCTGTCCTTGATGCGTTCGATCTCGGCGCCGCAGGCGGAAAGCTTCTCCTCGAGGCGCTCATAGCCCCGATCCAGGTGGTAGACCCGGTTGATCAGCGTCTCGCCCTCGGCCGCCAGGCCGGCAAGCACCAGGGACACCGAGGCCCTGAGGTCGGTCGCCATGACCTCGGCGCCGATCAAATTGTCGACCCCCAGCACCCTGGCGGAGGCGCCCTCGACGGTGATGTCGGCGCCCATGCGGGCAAGCTCCGACACATGCATGAAGCGGTCCTCGAAGACGGTCTCGGTGATCACCGACGGCCCTGGAGCGACGCTCATCAAGGCCATCATCTGCGCCTGCAGGTCGGTGGGAAAGCCGGGGAAGGGCGCGGTCTCGATGTCGACGGCGCTAAGCGGACGGTTCTTCCCGGTGCGCGACGCCCTGAAGCCGGTATCCGTCGGCGTGATATCGAGCCCGGTCTCCCTCAGCTTGTCGAGCGCCGCATCGAGGAGATCGCAACTCGTATCCTTGAGCTCGATATCGCCGCCGGTGATCGCCGCCGCCATGGCGTAGGTCCCGGTTTCGATGCGGTCGGGCACGATCGCGTGCTCGGCGCCGCCAAGCGACCGGACGCCGCGGATGGTCAGCACCCCGGTGCCGATACCCTCGATCTCGGCGCCCATCTTGACCAGACAGTCGGCCAAATCGACGATCTCGGGCTCGCGCGCGGCGTTGGCGAGGACGGTCTCGCCCTCGGCCAGGGCCGCCGCCATCAGCACGTTCTCGGTGGCGCCGACGGAAACCCGGGGAAAGACGATGTCGGCGCCCCTCAACCCCTTGGGCGCGCGGG
>JADFPK010000176.1 GCA_022562375.1 Pseudomonadota bacterium | reverse complement strand
GGGCGTCGCCCCCTTCGGTGCCGAAGCCGCCGAGGATGACGTTGAAGATCGACCGGTTCATGCCCTTGCACATGATGTAGGAGAGGATGGCGCCCGACGAGCCGACGAGGGCGCCGACGATGATCAGCAGATCGTTGCCAAGGGTGAAGCCGATGCCACACGCCGCCCATCCGGAATAGGAGTTCAGCATCGAGATCACCACCGGCATGTCGGCGCCGCCGATGGGAACGATGAGCAGGAAGCCGAGCAGGAAGGCGAGGCCCGCCAGCGCCCAGAAGGCGGTATAGGATTCGCTCATGGCGAAGGCGACGGTCAGCGCCACCAGGGCGATGCCGATCAGGGCGTTCAGCGGGTGCTGGCCGGGAAAGACCAGGGGAGAACCGCCGACCAGGCCTTGCAGCTTGGCGAACGCCACCACCGAGCCGGTGAAGGTGATGGCGCCGATGACGGTGCCGATGCTCATCTCGATGAGCGAGACCGCCCCGATGCCGCCGACGGCGCCGATGCCGTAGGCCTCGGGCGCGTACAAGGCCGCCGCCGCCACCAGCACCGCCGCCAGGCCGACCAGGCTGTGGAAGGCGGCGACCAGTTGCGGCAGCGCCGTCATCGGGATGCGCAGTGCGATGAAGGTGCCGATGGCGCCGCCGATGACGACGCCGGCGAAGATCGTGCCGTAACTCAGCACATCGGGCATCGCCAGGGTGGTGACGATGGCGATCACCATGCCGATGACGCCGGATAGGTTGCCGGCCCGCGCCGTTTCCGGCGACGCCAGGCCCTTGAGCGCCAGGATGAAGCAGACGGAGGCGGCGAGATAGGCGAACGCCGCGAGGTTTTCGGTCATTTCCCTGCCTCCGGCCGTTCCTTCTTCTTGAACATCTGCAGCATCCGCTGGGTGACGATGAAGCCGCCGAAGATGTTGATCGAGGCCAGCACCACGGCCACCAGGCCCATGACCTTCGAGAGGTGCATCTCGGCCGGCCCGGCGGCGATCAGGGCGCCGACGATGATCACCGAGGACACCGCGTTGGTCACCGACATCAGCGGCGAATGCAGCGCCGGGGAGACCCGCCAGACCACGTGATAGCCGACGAATACCGCCAGCACGAAGACGGTGAAGCCGAGGACGAAGGGATCGAGGCCGCCGCCGGCGGCGGCCATCCCGGCGTCCTTAACGGCGCTCGCGGGTTCCATCATCCATCCCCTTCCCCGGCCGGCGCCCCATGGACGACCTTGCCGTCGCGGGTCAGGAGCGCGCCCTTGATGATCTCGTCGTCCCAGTCGATCGCGAGCCCCTTGGTCTCCTCGTCGATCAGCGGGGTGACGAAGTTCAAGAGATTGCGGGCATAAAGGGCGCTCGAATCGACGGCGATGCGGCTCGGCACGTTGGCGTGGCCGACGATCGTGACGCCGTGTTTCTTCACCACCTCGCCCATCTCGCTGCCCTCGCAGTTGCCGCCGGCCTCGACCGCGAGATCGACGATGACCGAGCCCGGTTTCATGCCTTTCACCATCTCCTCGGTGATCAGCACCGGCGCCGGCCGGCCCGGGATCAGCGCCGTGCAAATGACGATGTCCTGTTTCTCGAGGGTCTCCCGGATCACCTTGGCCTGGCGGCGTTGGTACTCTTCGCCCATCTCGCGGGCATAGCCCGCCGCCGTCTCGCCTTCCTCCCCCTCCTCCGGCGCGACCTCGATGAAGGTGGCGCCGAGGCTCTCGACCTGCTCCTTGACGGCGGCGCGCACGTCGAAGGCGGAGACGATGGCGCCCAGGCGCTTGGCGGTGGCGATGGCCTGCAGCCCGGCGACGCCGGCGCCGAAGACGACGACGCGGGCCGGCGCCACGGTGCCGGCGGCGGTCATCATCATCGGAAACGCCCGGCCGAATTCGTAGGCGGCGTCGATCACCGCGCGATAGCCGGCGAGGTTGCTTTGCGACGACAGCGCGTCCATCGACTGGGCGCGGGTGATGCGCGGCAGGAGCTCCATGGCGAAGGCGGTGACGCCCTGGCGGGCGTAGGCGTCGGCGTCGGCGCGGTTGGCGAGGGGCGCCAGCAGCCCGATCAACAGGCAGCCCTGTTTCATCAGCGAAAGCTCGTCGGGCTCCCCGCCGTCGCCGAACAGGGGGCGCTGGACCTTGAGAACGATATCGGCGTCGCCGAGCGCGCCGGCTTCGTCATCGGCGATGGCGGCGCCGGCCTCGGCGAACACCGAATCGGCGATCGAGACGCCGGCGCCGGCGCCGGTCTCGACGACGACCTCGAGGCCAAGCGCGGCGAACTTCTTCACCGTATCGGGCGACGCCGCGACCCGGGCCTCGCCGGGGCGCCGTTCCTTCGGTATGGAGATCTTCATGCCGGGTTAATCCTGGTGACGGCCTAATGCATTTGCAGACGGGGAGCGAGACTGTTCGAGTGCCGGATCTTGGCGGCAGGATGCCGCCTTCGGGGCCGCTTGCCAAGTGCTTGGTGCATCCATTGCAGTGAAATTGGTGAATTTTCCATGAACGGCCGGAACCCCATCCTGATCCTCGTCCTCGGCTTCCTCGCCCTGACGCCACCCCTTGCGCCGGCGGGCGCGTCGGCGGCGGAGGAGGAGGTCGTCAAGATCCCGACGCGCGACGGCGTCACCCAGTCCTTCGTCATCCTCAGGCCGGCCGGGACGCCGGCGGCGAGCGTCATCCTGTTCGCCGGTGGTGGCGGCAAGCTCAAGATCAGGGATGACGGCATCCGCCGGATGAAGACCAATTTCCTGGTCCGCACCCGCCGGCTCTTCGCCCGGGAGGGGTTCCTGGTCGCCGTCATCGACGCGCCCTCGGACCGCCAGCGGGAAGGTCTCCGGGATTTTCGCGTCGGCGAAGAACACGCCGGCGACATCGCCCAGGTGATGGCCTATCTCCGGCAACAGGCGGCGGCGCCGGTGTGGCTGATCGGCACCAGCCGGGGCACGCTTTCGGCCGCCAACGGCGCCGCCCGCCTGCAACAAGACGGCCCGGCGGGGATCGTCTTGACGTCGTCGGTGACCCGGCTCAGCAAGCGAATGGCCGATTCGTTGCGCCAGGTCGATCTCAAGGCGATCCGGGTGCCGACACTCGTCGTCCATCATGAGGACGACGACTGCTACGTGACGCCCTATGACGACATGGAGGCGCTGATGGGCTGGCTCGAAAACGCGCCGAGGAAGGAACTGCTGATGTTCGCCGGCGGCGACGAACCCGAATCGAACGAATGCCAGCCCCTGTCTCCGCACGGCTACTTCGGCATCGAGGACAAGGTGGTGGCGGCGATCGCGGCGTGGATCAAGAAGGTGAACGCCGGGCGCTAGGGGCCGTTGCCGGTAGGGGAGGGGTCTTACAGCTTCACCGGGCCTGGGGTACGCCGGCCCGCTTGAGCGCCGCCTTTTGGCGGCGGGCGAGTTTTCCGGCGTCGAACCCCTCGATCAGGCCGTGGAACAGTTGGTGCCAGTTGATCTCGGCCTTGAGGTGGGTGAACACCGAGCCGAGCCCGATGGCGGCGCGGTCCATGAGGACGAACTCGCGCGGCGGGGTGACGCCGCCGAGCCTTCTCAGTTCCCGGTGGACCTTCTCCGCCACCGTCGCCCCGTATACGGTACCCTCGGTGTCCTGGATGCGCCGCACCCTGTCGTCCATCAGCGGCGCATAGACGAACTTGGCCCACAGGTTGAGCACGTCGATGACCTCGCGGCTGAGGTTGTCGAACCCCCAGGTCTCGTAAGCGTGGACCGCGAGATCCTCCTCGCCCCGCGCCAGCGCCCAGTAGAGGTCGATGACGCCGGCGACGAACTTCGGCTCGAACACCCGGATGCAGCCGAAGTCGAGCAGGTTGAGGGTGAAATCGGGCCGCGCCGTGTAATTGCCGAGATGGGGATCGCCGTGGATGATGCCGTAACCATAGAAGGGCACGTACCACGCCCGGAACATGTTATGCGCCAACTGGTTGCGGCTTTCGATATGGCCCTCGGCGAAGGCCAGCAGCGGCTCGCCCTCGAGCCAGGTCATGCTCAACAGCCTGCCGGTCGATAGCTCATCGAGCGGCACCGGCACGTGCACGCCCCCCTCGCCTTCGAGCATCGACGCATAGAGACGCATGTGCAACGCTTCGCGCCCGTAATCCAGTTCCTCGTGCAGGCGGTCGACGATCTCGGCGTGGATTTCGCCCGTCGAGATGGCGGGGTCGATGCGCTCATAGATGGCGAAGGCGAGCCTGAGTTGCCTGAGATCGGCATCGACCACCGATTTCATGTCCGGGTATTGCAGCTTGCAGGCAA
>JADFPK010000175.1 GCA_022562375.1 Pseudomonadota bacterium | reverse complement strand
AGCGCCCCGGTGACGAAATAATCGAGGAAGAACAGCGGCTCGGCGCCCTGGACGACGAGGTCGTTGACGCACATGGCGACCAGGTCGATGCCGATACTGCCATGGCGGCCGGTGTCGATGGCGATTTGCAGCTTGGTGCCGACGCCGTCGGTCGCGGCGACGAGGACGGGATCATCGAACCCGGCGGCCTTGATATCGAAAAGCGCGCCGAAGCCGCCGAGCTCGGCATCCGCGCCGGGCCGGGCCGTCGATTTGGCGAGCGGTCTGATCGCTTCCACCAGCCGGGCGCCGGCATCGATGTCCACGCCGGCGTCCTTGTAGGTCCGTTTCTTAATGGCTTCCTCGCTCACGCTTTCATGGTAGCTTGCGCCCCCGATGGGTACGCCGGCAACACTTTATCCGCGGCTATCGGCAATGGTCCACTCTTTCGGGTCGGTGGTCTTGGCTTTGTGTATCCTCGGGCTCGGCGCGGCGCCGGGTTCGAACGGCGCCTGGGCGCAAGAGGTTTTCACCATCGCCGACGTTAAGGTCGACGCCACCGCTGAAACGGCCGCCGCCGCCCGCGAGACGGCGCTCGCCGCCGGCGAGCGGCGGGCGCTGCGCCGGCTGTTCGAGCGCCTGGCGATCGGCGCCGATTACGGGCGTCTGCCGAGCCTCGACGGCGGCCAGATTTCGGACCTGGTGAAGAGTTTCGAGGTCGAAGAGGAAAAGACCTCGCGGGGGCGCTATCTGGCGACGCTCAAATTCCGCTTCAAGCCCAAGGCCGTGCGCCGGCTGTTGCGGGAGAACGATATCCGCTTCGCCGAGACGCTCAGCAAGCCGGTGCTGGTGTTGGCGATCTACGAGATGGCGGGCGCGCTGGCGCTGTGGGACGACCCGAACCCGTGGCGGGACGCCTTTTCGCGCCTTGAAAAGCGAGACAGCCTGGTGCCGCTGGTGGTGCCGCTCGGCGACATATTGGATATCGCCGACATCGGCGCCGAACAGGCGGTGCGCGGTGATGACGCGCGGCTCTCCGCCATCGCCAGGCGCTACGGCGCCGCCGATACCCTGGTGGTCGTGGCGAGCTACAGCACCGTGCCGTCGCGGAACCTGCCCGAGGTCCGGGTCAGTGTCAGCCGCTTCGGCGCCGTCGGCCAGGGCCGGACTTTCGTCGAGAGGTTCACCGCCGCGCCGGACGAGGAGATCGAGGCGTTGTTGCTGCGCGCCGCGCGGTCGGTCACCATCCAGGTCGAGGAGAACTGGAAGCTCGACAATCATCTGCGCTTCGACCGTGAAGGGGTGCTGATGGTGGCGGTGCCGATCACCCGCCTCGAGGACTGGCTCGAGGTGAAAAAACGCCTCGCCCGGGTCGCTTTCATCCGCCGCAGCGATCTTGTATATCTGTCACGGGACGAGGCGCGGGCGGAGTTGCGCTACATCGGTGACGAGGAGCAACTGACGTTGGCCTTGGCTCAAAGCGATCTGGTACTGTCGAGGGGGGCGATTTCGTGGGTTCTCAAGCTTGGCGTCGCCGAGGGTAGCGGCGCCGCCCGACCGCCGCCCGTGAACCCGTGAGCCTCCCCAACCTCATCAGCCTGGCGCGGCTGCTGTCGGTGCCGCTCCTGGTATGGGCGATCCTGGCGGCCAAGATGGAGCTTGCTTTCTGGCTGTTCATCGCCGCCGGGATTTCCGACGCGGTGGACGGTTTCATCGCCAAACACTTCGGCGCCACCTCGGCCCTTGGCAAGTACCTCGATCCGCTGGCCGACAAGGCGCTGCTGGTCAGCGTCTACGTCACCCTCGGTCATACCGGCTACCTGCCCACCTGGCTCGTCATCCTCGTCGTCTTCCGCGAAGTCATCATCATCGGCGGCGCAATCTTGATCCTCATGCTGACCGTGTCGGCCAAGATCGAAACCCTGCTGATCAGCAAGGTCAACACCGCCGCCCAGATCCTCCTGGCGGCGGTGGTGTTGGCGATTGCCGCGATGGAGCTCAAGGAAGGTGAGCTGCCGCTGATGCAGATCTACATCGCCTGGGGGCTGACCTACCTGGTGGCGGGGACGACGTTCTTCTCGGGCGCCGGCTATATCGTCAAGTGGGGACGCAAGGCGGACAGCATGGAGGACTCGCCGTGACCGGGCGCCGGCAGTTTTGGTTCTGGCTCGGCGGCGTCGCGGCATTCGCCGGGCTGCTGTGGCTGTTCAGCTCTATTCTGTTGCCCTTCGTCGCCGCCATGGTCGTCGCCTACCTCCTCGACCCCCTGGTCGACAGGCTGGAGAAGTTGGGTGTCGGGCGCACCGTCGGCACGGTGATCGTGCTGGCCGCGTTTTTCCTCCTTGGCAGCGCCACCTTGTTGCTTCTTTTCCCCGTCCTCAACGCCCAGATCGCCGATTTCGCCGCCCGCGTGCCCGAGCTGTTGTCGGCCCTGCGCGAACGCCTGGGCGGCTTCCTCGAGACCCTCGAATCCCGGCTCTCGCCCGCCGATCTCGAGCGCGCCCGCGCCGTCGTCGGCAGTTTCGCCGGCGACGCCCTGGCGGCCATGGGGTCGCTCATCGCCGGGCTGTGGAGCGGCGGCCTGGCGCTGCTCAACCTGTTGGCGCTCATCTTCATCACCCCCATCGTCGCGTTCTATCTGCTCAGGGACTGGGACCGCATCATCGGCGCCGTCGATGGCTGGCTGCCGCTGCGTCATGCCGACACCATCCGGGATCTGGCGCGCGAGACCGACGGGCTGCTCTCCGGTTTCATCCGCGGCGCCGCCATGGTGTGCCTGATCCTCGGCGCCTTTTACGCCATCGCGTTGACGCTGATCGGCCTCGAGTTCGGCCTCATCATCGGCCTCCTCTCCGGTATCGTCTCCTTCGTCCCCTTCGTCGGGGCGGCGTTCGGATTCATCTTCGGCGTCGGCGTCGCGCTGTCCCAGTTCGGCGACTGGCTGCCCGTCGCCCTCGTTGCCGGCGTCTTCGTCATCGGCCAGATCGCCGAAGGCAACTGGCTGACGCCCAAGCTGGTCGGCAGCCGGATCGATCTCCATCCCGTGTGGGTGATGTTCGCGCTTCTCGCCGGTGGCGTGTTGTTCGGATTCGTCGGCCTGCTGTTGGCGGTGCCCCTCGCGGTGGTGATCAGCGTGCTCGTCCGTTTCGGCCTCGGCCAGTACCTCAAGAGCGAGTTCCATGGCCCCGCCCGCCCACCGGGCGCCGAATGATGCCGGGCGGCATGGCGATCATCGGACCGAGCCGGGAATCCCGGGGCGCCGTCGGCGCCGGCCAGCTGGCCTTCGAGTTCGATCACCGGCCGTCGCTTTTGGGCGAGGACTTCTGGGTGGCGCCCTGCAACACCGAGGCGATCGGCTGGATCGACCGCTGGCCCGACTGGCCGGCCCCGGCGTTGGCGATCTGGGGCCCGTCCGGATGCGGCAAGACCCATCTCGTCCGGGTGTGGCAGGCCCGCTCGGGGGCGCGGGAGATCGGCCTCGACCGGTTGGCGGGAGCCGATCCGGCGGCGTTGCTCGACGGCAACGGTTCGTGCGTCGTCGAGGATGCCGGCGCCGCCCTCGCCGATCCCGAGGCATCGTTGGCGTTCCTGCATCTTTTCAATCTGGTGGCGGAAGCCAAGGGCCACATGATGCTTACCGCCGAAACGCCGCCGGCGCGCTGGGCCATCGATCTCGCCGATCTCGCCTCGCGCCTCGCCGCCATGCCGGCGGTCGAGGTCAAGGCGCCGGACGACGGCTTGATCGCGGCGCTGTTGGTCAAGCTTTTCGCCGATCGCCAGCTTGGCGTCGGCGCCGACGTGGTGGCCTATATGGTGGCGCGCATGGAGCGCTCCTTCGCCGCCGCCCGTTCCTTGGTGGCGGCGATCGACCGGGCGGCGCTGGCCAAGCGGCGCAACGTCACCGTGCCGCTGGTCGGCGAGGTCATGCGGAGCGCCGGCGCCACCGGCGACAATCGTTAGAAGGGAGACCGGGAGATGGATTTTGGAATCGAGGGCCGCACCGCGCTCGTCTGCGCCGCCAGCAAGGGCCTTGGCAGGGGTTGCGCCATGGCGCTCGCGGGGGAGGGCGTTAAACTGGTCATCAACGCGCGCAACGCCGGGCCGCTGGAGGGCACGGCAGAGGAAATCCGCCGCCGGACCGGGGTCGAGGTGACGGCGGTCGCCGGCGATATCACCACCGAGGAGGGCCGGGCGGCGGTGCTCGCCGCCTGTCCCCAGCCCGACATCCTGGTGAACAACGCCGGCGGGCCGCCGGCGGGCGATTTCAGGGACTGGGACAACGAGGTCTGGATGGCGGCGCTGAACGCCAACATGCTCACCCCCATC